>JACZYD010000154.1 GCA_022571255.1 Bacteroidota bacterium | reverse complement strand
ACGATCAGGCGGAAGCCCCCGGCGACACCTCACGCCCCGGCGACACCCAACATCCAAAAACCCTACGCCAAACTTGCATATCCGGCGAGAATTTGCGACTATAAAAGAGTTGTAATGTTATGACGAGCGAGGTGAGCGCCCGACCCGAGCGCCCGACCCGAGCGCCCCGACCCGAGCGCCCCGACCCGAGCGCCCCGACCCGAGCGCCCCGACCCACGGGTTGACTCCCTGAGAAGTGCGCGTTCATCTCGTGATACGATCCCCGGCCAAAAAATGGAGGGTATTCACGTGAACCGTAAGAGTTATTTCCCGCTGCTGTTTCTCACACTCTTTTTCGCCGCCTGTCAACCGACCCAGGAAAAGGCCGATGAACTGTCCGAAAAACGGGGCGAATCCGTTTTGATTAACGTGGATGAAGAAGCCATCCGGTATCTGATCATGAAGTACGATAATGCGATCAACTCGGGTGACGCGGAAGAATTCATGTCGATCTATTCCCGTACCGCGGTGGCGATGCCTCCCGGTCGGCCTGTATTGTTCGGATCTGAGGCGATTCGAGAGAGGATATCAGAATTTCTGGCTGAGAATACCGTTGAGCTCAAAACGGACATTAAAGAAATTATCGTCGATAGGTCGAATGTGATGGTGTGGTACACCTACACCGAGTCCTGGACGTCTAAAGACGGAGGAGAACAAACGAGTGTTGAGGGCAAAGGCGTTCAAATCTTCCAGCAACAGGCCAACGGGTCCTGGCGCATCGCAAGGGAAATCTGGAATACCAACACGCCCGGTGGTGGCAGTTAGTATCGGAGCGACAAGAGTGCCCGCGATACCTTGAATCCCGTATATTGTTGCTGAACGATTCCCTTCAGGACGTGGTCGGCAAACACTTATCGCATTATTACATCACCGCCGAGATCGGCCGCGGCGGAATGGGAATCGTGTACAGAGCCACAGACACGAAGCTCGACAGGACCGTGGCGATCAAAGTGCTCCCGGCGGCGGCTCTCGCGATCGACGAAGACCGCGCGCGGTTCTACCGGGAAGCCAAAGCGGCGGCGGCACTCACGCATCCACACATCGCGATCATTCACGCTGTGGACGAGGCTGTTCCGGAGGGAGCGTCCTCAGAAGAGCTCCGCCCGTTCATCGCCATGGAGTATATCGATGGCGAAACTCTGGAGGCCCGGATAAAAAAGGGCCCTCTCAAACTCGAAGAGGCCGTCCGCCTTGCCTCAGAAATTGCCTCAGCTCTGAAACTCGCGCACGAGAACGAAATCGTGCACCGCGACATCAAGTCGGCAAATGTCATGTTGACGACCGACGGATCGGTCAAAGTGCTGGATTTCGGTCTGGCACAGACGGCTGCCTCCACGAAGCTCACGCGTCTGGGCTCAACGCTCGGAACCGTCGCCTATATGAGTCCGGAGCAGGCGCGGGGAGAAGCCGTTGACGGCCGAACAGATATCTGGTCGTTGGGCGCTGTTCTTTATGAAATGATTGCCGGAGAATTGGCTTTTTTGGGAGATTACGAACAAGCTGTAGTCTATACGATCCTCAACCAGGACCCGGAACCATTGACTGCCGTGCGAAGCGGTGTTCCGATGGAACTGGAACGAATTGTCGAAAAGTGTCTGGCCAAAGAAGCCAGGCTCAGATACCAGCACTGCGATGACCTGATTGCGGACTTGGAGGGGATAGACGCCGCAAGCCTGAAACGAGGTTCGGGAAGCCGATCGGTAACGGCCGAGTCCACGGACGGCTTGAACGGATTATCCGTCCCTCTCCGTCAGAAAAAGTGGTTTTTACCTGCATCCTTCATCATTACGGCAGTTCTGGCGTCCCTGGCGACATGGCTTGTCGCGACTTCCAACGGCATATCGCCCTCCGTTCGCGTGACCTCGATGACTAGAGTAACGATTGAGCCGACCACCGAAATGTACCCCTCGATTCATCCCGCTGGAGATCGAATCGTTTATGCGGCCGGAAAAACAGACGACATGCGTCTGTATTACAGACTGATCAAAGGCGGACCACCAATCCGGCTCGTGGAAAATTCTGATCAGGAAGAAAATTATCCAACCTATTCGCCGGACGGAAATCGTGTCCTCTTCCACTCGGGCGGAACGATTTACAGCGTTGAAGCCCTCGGAGGCATTCCGAGGCCTTTCATCCGGCCGGATCCAGCGACGGATATCTATGAATACCCGACGTGGTCCCCGGCGGGAGACGCTATTGCCTATGTGTCGAACGCCGAGAACATCCACATTCTTAAACTGGGGGAGAATTCGCCCACGCTTACCGTGCCATTCAACCGAGCACATTCTCTTTCATGGTCGCCGGACGGAAAATACCTGGCGGTAGTGAAGCTGAACACATTTCATGCCAGGCGGGGAAACAACATCGCGCCGACCTCGATCTGGCTGCTGAGCGCCACCGATGGCACGCGGCAAAGAATTACGACGGACGAGTATATGGATCTGAGTCCGAGGTGGGCGCCGGATGCCTCCGCTCTGTTTTTTATTTCGAACCAGAATGGAAGACTGGATATATACAGGCAACCCCTGTCCACGGACGGCAGCCCGGCCGGGCCGTCTGAACAATTGACGACAGGTCTTAATCTGTTTTCCATTGATGTCTCAAAGGATGGCTCGCAACTGGTTGCGGTAGAACTGAATTACAGGCAGAATATCTGGGCCTCCGATCTCCATTCTACCACCCTTGAACTCGCCAGCGACGCGATTCCGATCACGAGCGGCGACCAGGTTATCGAAGGAGTTGCCATCTCTCAGGACGGCACGCGTCTTGCCTTCGATTCAAATGCGCGTGGGCTTGCGCACCTCTTCATGATGCCACTTTCTGGGGGTATGCCTTTTCAGATCACCTCACGGAGTGAACCAGATTTTCTTTACGATTGGTCCCCTTATTCAGACGAATTGTCGTTTCACACGTTCAGCAGCGGCACCCGCGACGTCGGCATTGTGTCGGAGGACGGCCTGACGATGCAGACCGTAGCCGACGGACCCGATAATGAGCTGTGGCCATTCTGGCTTATTGACGAAAACACAATGGCTTATCATGTTTTTGGGGATACAGACGTTGAAAATCAGTTGGTTCTTGTTCGGCGTGACTCCAGCGGCGAATGGGGCGAACGAGAAGTCATTATTGATGATCTTCTGATCGGAGCAAGATGGTCTGTTGTTCGAAATCGCGTCGCCTATTTTTCCGGAGAGATATTATATCTCTGGGACCCGGAAACCGGGGAGTCTGAAAGGGTCGCCGATGTCAGCGAGGTGAAGGAAATAGATACCGTCATATTCGGCGCGTCCGCCAGCCTTACGTGGTCGGTGGATGGGTCCATGATTTATTTTAAAGCCACGGACGCGAAAAAAAATCAATCGTTCTGGGAAATTGCTACCGACGGCGGATCACCACGCAAAATCGTAGACCTGACAGGGAGAGTCGCTTCCGGCGCCTCAGCCGCCGTTGATGAGCATCGTATCTACTACACATTCTCAGAAATCGAAAGCGATATCTGGGTACTGAATTTAGCACGAAGTGCGGGCAGTGAAGAGTAAACCCTGTTAATACTAACTGAAGCGCCCTGTAGCTGCCTGAAAACGTGCGAATCAAGGCGTGAGAATGATCAGTGAAACTTCCGCGTGCCGTTTGCCTGATGGACGAAGTGGAATGTGTAAAATCTCGGTTCTTCGAGATCTGACGACTGACTTTTGTAATAACTCAGTATCTCTATTTTCGCGTACGTGTCGACCGGTGTGATTACGACGATCGTCCGCTCAGGAACGGTCGAAATAAAATGTGTTGCCGGATCGTAGTCGAACCATCCAGCTCCATTCCCCGAAGGGATGGCCGGTCCGTCGGTCTCATCGTCGTAGGCGTAGCCACTTTTTGGGGCCGAAGCGATATAATCGAATGATCGATCGACCAGCTGTGCTTCGAAGTTGACCAGTATGGACGTCCCTTTAAAACTGATGTCCCAGTTCTCATCAGTGAGTTCTTCTTCCGGAATGATGCGATTTTCGCGCAGGCTGTAATGCACTATTTCGCCCGAGGCATCGAGATCCTCCACGATAATCGGAGTCAGTTCTGCTGCGTTGGATTCGGCGTCCTGCGCACGAAGTTTGTTCGGTACGCCCGCGAGGAATACGAGAAAAATGAGCAAAATGGCCAGGCGTCGAGTCTTCATGGATTGAACCTTTTTACTTACTGATTTCTGCGTCGATTCCGGGGTGATATGCCGGTGTTCGCCTCGTCCTTGTCGCTCTGGGGCTTGTCATTCTGCAGATCGACCCCTGTATTCTCTAGCTCTTCCAGATCAAGAAGTTGGGGTTCGGCTGACGCCAGTTCAGGTTTGATGGATTCCGGCTGGGACACAGTCGCCGGAGGATTGCCCGCCGCCGGGCCTCTGCCGCCGCTTGAAGGGTTCTCCGTTTTGCAGAATCCACAAATCCTCTGGCTCGTTCAGCCAGGGCATTCATCTGACGTTCCCGCTTTTTAGCCCAGGCCGAAAGATTGAAGGCGTTGAATCCGGTCGCATTGTTTGCAAACTTGGCGTTGGCCACTTCCGCACTGCAAGTGACAATCGAATAGATCTTTTTCTGGGATAGTGGCGCTGCCGATTGTAATTGTCGGTGGTGCCATTTCCCGGGCTCTGGCTGCGTATTATGAGCGCTACAACCCATGCGAGTATTCTCACCATCATACATCTCCCATGAATCGTATCGCATCGCTTTTCTTCCTCGTTTTATTCTCGGCAAACATCTCTGCGGCCTTATTCTCAGTAAACATCGCTGCAGCCCGGCAATACGGGTCGGCGCTTGCGATTGACGGCAACGTTCTCATCGCTGGCGACGGAAACCAGCCCGCAGTTCCCGGGGCAATTTATTTTTATGAGCAGGATGCCGAGGGGCGGTGGTTCGAGGCCTCACGAATGGAGGCCTCTGATGCTGACGGCGCTGTTGATTCTTTCGGTAAAACAATTGCAGTGCATGATAGTACGATGATCGTGGGGGCCCCGGAATCAGGGAAAGCATACGTTTTTTCTCGGAACTCCAACGGAGATTGGATTGAAGATGCGATCCTTTCAGGTGGCCAGAATGGATTCGGAAATACCGTTGCCATCCACGGATCCACAGCGATGATTGCCGGGCCGACGTTGGCAGGCGAGCCGCGAGATAAAGATGCAGATGGAGAGGCGAAAGAATCAAACGAGGGCGAGACCGTCTCTATTTATGAGCGTGCCCCGGACGGATCCTGGCGCCTGGCGGGAAACATTACGCCCGAAGACGCAGCGAGTGGAAACGGTTTTGGTACGGTGATAACGCTTTCGACGGAGCGAGTGGTAATCTCCGCGCCCGCGTCGAGTGATGGGGCCGGCGTGGTATACGTTTACCGCCGTTCTTCAGTAAAAGGACGATGGGATTTGGAGACTGAAATCAACGCTCCCGTTCCGCACGACGGTAATCAGTTTGGTGCCGCTTTATGGATGGAAGAAGACATTCTCGCCATTGGATCGCCGGGTTATTCGATTGGAGCCGGAGCCGTTTTTCTTTACCGTTTCGACGAATCGACGTCAAACTGGAATCTTCACAGCCAGCTGTCTGCCTTCAGTGCGAAGAAAAACACGGGATTCGGGTCGTCCATTGCGGTTGATAGTAATCAAATGTGGGTTGGCGCTCCGGGGTACGGAGGCCGGAGTGGCACCGGCGCTGTGTTCGAATATGAGATCGACATGACGTCCCTCGCGGTGACCGGAAGCCGATTG
>JACZYD010000044.1 GCA_022571255.1 Bacteroidota bacterium | reverse complement strand
TCCGATGTCATGTGCCGGTTTAAAGGAGGGTAAATTTTGTGGGCGAATCGTTCAAGCGTTGTCCCCCATCCGAAGTCAAAAGTACCATCTCCTCGATTCGGATTCCAAAACGATCCGGTAGATAGATGCCCGGTTCGACGGTAATAATCGCATTCTCGGGAAGAATCTGATTGGACAGTTTGTTGATTTTCGGCATTTCGTGGATCTCGAGTCCGACTCCGTGACCGAGGCTGTGCACGAAGAAGTCTGCGTATCCTGCCGATTCTATCACTGCGCGTGCTGCGGCGTCGAGCTCCGCCGCCCTGATCCCCGACCGGGCCTCTGCAACGGCTGCGTTAAGTGCCTCAAGCACCACGGCGTATACATCACGGACTTCAGCTTTGTCCGTCCCGTACAGAAATGTTCGTGTGATGTCCGAACAATATCCACCACGAGTACAGCCGCAGTCGATCAATACGACATCGCCCGAGAGCAGGCGGACGTTACCGGGACGCGCGTGTGGAAGGGCGCTACGGGCTCCAAAAGCTACTATTGTATCAAAAGCGGGACCTTCACTTCCAAAACGCGTGTGTTGATAGTCGATTTCTGCTGCAAGCTCCCGTTCCGTAATTCCGGATTTGATGTTCTCCAGACAGGCGGTTATCGTCTTTTCAGAGATTGACAGGGCCTCTTGCACGAGCGCAACTTCGGCAGCGTCTTTGGTGGCGCGAAATTGCGAAAGCAGATTTTCTTTTTCGATGAATCGCGTGTCTGGAGCGAGCTCGCCCAATCGCTTTCTCTGTGCGAGAGTCAGATGATCGCTTTGGATCAGGATGGCTTTCTTGAATAATTCCGCCGCATCCTGTAAAAGGTCCGTCTCGGCGATGAGCACACGGGCCTCACTTACTTCCACCGTTGCCTGCGTGCGATACCTTCCGTCGGTGAGGAATACGGCGTCTGTCTTGCCCAGAATCATTACCGCATTCGACCCCGTAAAACCGGTCAGCCAGCGAATGTCCTGAATCCGGGTTACAAAGACCTGATCGGGGCTTCCAGCGCAGAGTGGTTCTGCTCGGTCAGGAACGGTGAGGAGTTCTCGGGCCCGTTCAATTCTGCGCGCATGAACGGTTCCGGAGGCTCCCATCGTCATGTTCGCGTATTATAGTTAGGAGCTTCTTTCGTGATGATCACGTTGTGCGGGTGGCTTTCCTGATACCCTGAAGAAGTGATGATTACAAACTGGCCTTTTTCGAATAATTCCTCGACGGTAGCAGACCCGCAATAACCCATGGCGGCGCGAAGTCCACCTATCATCTGATACATCACTTCATTCAACGTACCACCATATGGCACACGTCCTTCTATTCCTTCTGGAACAAGTTTTTTAATGTCATCCTCCACATCCTGGAAATACCGGTCGCGGCTGCCGTCTTCCAAAGCGCCCAGAGATCCCATCCCTCGATAACTTTTGTATTTCCGGCCCTCGAGCAGGATCGTTTCTCCGGGACTTTCCTCTACGCGCGCGAACAGGCCGCCGATCATAATACTGTGGGCACCGGCCGCAAGCGCTTTCGGTATATCGCCAGTATGTCGTATTCCCCCGTCAGCGATCACGGGTATTCCGTGCAGACGACCGACTTTCGAGCATTCCAGAATGGCGCTGAGTTGGGGAACCCCGACACCGGCGACGATGCGCGTCGTGCAGATCGAACCGGGTCCAATGCCTACCTTTACTGCGTCAGCTCCAGCCGCAATCAGATCGGCAGTGCCCTCTGCCGTTGCTACATTTCCGCCGATAACATCGAGATCAGGATAGGCCAGTTTGACTTTTTCCACCGTTTTCAGGACGGCGACACTATGTCCGTGGGCCGTATCCACTGTCACGAAATCGACATCAGCCTCAACGAGGGCAGCAACTCGATCCAGAATATCCTCGGTGACTCCGACGGCTGCTCCAACGCGGAGTCGGCCAAGAGAGTCCTTGCACGCCAGAGGAAATTGGCGCTTTTTCTGAATATCCTTGAAAGTGATCAGACCTTTAAGTTGGCCTTCATCGTTGACTACCGGTAGTTTTTCAATTCTATGCTCCTGGAGTAACGTTTCCGCGGCTTCGAGTGTCGTCCCCAGAGGAGCCGTAATCAACGGAACTGGGGTCATGACATCTTCAATGAGCATATCGTTGTCTACCTGAAACCGGAGATCGCGGTTCGTGGCAATGCCAACGAGTCGGCCTTTCTTATCAATAATCGGAATACCGCCGATCAAGTACCGGGCCATGTGGCTTCTTGCAGTTCCAATTGTATCCGTTGCCAGAAGCGTAACCGGGTCCTGAATCATTCCGCTCTCAGATCGCTTGACGCGTCGGACTTCTGAGGCCTGCTGCTCGATGGACATGTTTTTGTGCAGCACTCCGGCACCTCCCTCGCGCGCCAACGCTATTGCGAGGCTCGATTCGGTCACCGTATCCATGGCCGCCGACAGGATCGGGATGTTCAAGGATATGTTTCTGGTCAAGAGCGTCGCACAGGAAACTTCGCGCGGCATCACATCACTTCGGCTCGGGACAAGCAATACGTCGTCAAACGTAAGCCCCTCTCCCCTGAATTTTTCTCGCTTCAAATTGATTTCCATTCTTGTTACAGATCGACAAGTTTGTAAAGACGAAGAATTTCGTTCTTGTTAAGCATGCGCCATTTCCCGGATCGAATACCCGTTGTGGTCAATCCGGCATAACGGATTCTCTCGAGACGCTTTACGTCATGTCCGAGTTTCTCAAACATTCTGCGAATCTGACGGTTTCTGCCCTCGTGAATAGAAATTCCTACTTCGCAGCCCTCTGTGTCCTCTATTCGATCGACGCTGTCTGCCCTGGCTGGTCCGTCTTCCAGGGTAATACCCGAACGAAGAGACTCCAGTTGATCGTCGGTGAGCTGCTCGGCCGTTTTTACCCGGTAGATTTTTTCCGTTTCAAAGCTCGGGTGCATCAATCTGTGCGCCAGCTTGCCGTCATTGGTAATCAACAGAACACCGCGAGTGTGCCTGTCCAGCCGACCGACGGGAAAAAGTCCTATTTCCTGTAAATCTTGCCGAGTGATGAGATCGAGCACCGTCGTGCGGCCCTTTTCGTCCGAGGCAGTCGTAATGATATCACGTGGTTTATTCAGGAGCACATAGGTGTGCGCCGCAGGTGTTATTCGTTTCCCTCTCACGGTAACGTCCTGTCCTTTTTCAACCCGCGTACCAAACTGCGTAATGACCACTTCGTCAATCGCGACCAGCCCTCTCGTTATCAGGTCGTCGGCTTCTCGTCTCGAGCAGACACCAGCGCGGGCGATGAACCGGTTCAGGCGGACCGGGTACTCGAGTGGATCACGACTCGAGACAGAATTCCCATACGATTTCTGGTCACCCCTCTCGCGAGTTCTGCCCCGGCCACTCTTTCTTCGCCGCGCATAACCCGCGTGAGCATTATGTTGCTTCTTCTGGGGACTCGTCATTTGATTCTGGGATATCATCTTCGACGGAAGGCAGATCGAGCATTTTCAGACCGGACGTCATCAATACCTTTGCCCGTTCTTTCTGAAAAGACGGATCGTCAAGTATTTCCTCCAACTCTCGCAGGTTCGGCAGGTCAGATAGAACATTCAGGCCAAATAACTCAAGAAATTTGTCGGTGGTTCCATAGAGCAGAGGTCGTCCGATTTTCTGTGAACGCCCGACAACGTCCGCAAGGCCGAGCTCCATCAATTTGCGGAGCGAATAGTCGCAGTCTACTCCGCGAACGAACTCGATATCCATTCGTGTAGCGGGTTGACGATAGACGAGAATCGCGACGGTTTCCATCAGGGAGCGAGAGAGCTTTCTGGGTCGATTCTTTTTGAAAAAAGTCTTTAAAAAAGGCATCATGGGGGCCGTGGTTGCCATTCGAAAACCACCGGCCCACTTCTGTATGCGCAGTGCCCGATCGGTCACTGCGTAAATCTCATTGATCGTATCCACGGCCATATCGATATCGCCTCGCGAAGGTTCCGATTGTCCGGATACTTCAGCGAAAACTTTTGCGATCTGTTTTGCAGTGATGGGTTCGTCGGCCGCAAAAATGAGGGCTTCCGTGACTGTTTCTAACAGCGTAGAGTTGCGCTCCAGTTCGGGAAGCCCCGATACATGACCATCGCCGATCGATTGATCCTGGTCCATACTAAAAGCCGGTTAAACGTCTGATTTTATGTTCTCTTCTGATACTTTTATCGCGATCTCAAAATCATTCGGGTCTGCGCCAAGGAAAATATCAATTTCCTGTTGTCTGGCGAGCTCCAGAACGGCCAGAAACGTTGTAATAATAAACGACTTTGATTTCTTGGCCACAAGCTCGACGAAGGATAATTGCAATTCAATCGTTAGAACGGCGCGCAGAAACCTGATCTGCTCCTCAAGTGTGTATTCTTCCGCCTGAATTTCGTGTATTACTTCATCCAGATCCTGTGTCAACACACGTCTGAGAGCGGAAACAAGGTCAAAAACAGTGGCGTCGACAAGCTCGTCTCCCGGATCCGTGTGATCATTCGATCCGGGTGCGGATTCCAGACCCCGGGTGTACTGATCGGCCCGCTTTTCCGCCATGATATACAACTCTGCCGATGCTTCCTTGAAGCGTACATACTCGAGCAGTCGTTCAACCAGTTCCTGTCTGGGGTCAAGAGGCTCTCCTTCGTCGTTTACATGCGTCGACGGAAGCAACATGCGTGCCTTGATGTTGATCAGTACGGACGCGAAATAGACGAAGTCACCGGCTACGTCCAGGTCTACATCCTGAAGAACCCGGACGTATTCCAGAAATTCATCCGCGATGGAGGAGATAGGAATATCATAAATATCCAGCTCGTCCCGTCGAATAAAAAACAACAGCAGGTCCAGAGGACCTTCAAACTGATGGAGTTTTATTCGATACATCGGTCGGCGTTATTAACTGCTGCTATTCATTCCGGAACCAGGCCACCGTCTTGTCGAGTCCTTTTCTGATACCGATCCGGGGAGTCCATGATAATTGTTCTTTTGCCAGCGCCGCAGACAGTACGCTCCTCCTCTGTTCGCCGGGTTGCTCGGGAGCGTGTTTCTCCTCTATGATTGACCCGGTAAACTCACGGATCAGGCGAAAGAGATCCACAACGGATGTTTCGATGCCCGTTCCGACATTGAATATACCAGATTCCTCGTATTTCAGAGCGGCAAGATTTGCACGAACCACGTCCTCTACAAAAACATAATCCCTCGTCTGCAGACCGTCGCCGTTGATCAAGACTTCCTCTCCTGCAAACATTCGGCGCGAAAATATGGCAACAACACCGGCTTCTCCGTGTGGGTTCTGGCGTGGACCATACACATTTCCATAACGAAGCGCAACGTACTGCAGGCCATATTGATGGTGATAATATTCGAGATATTTTTCGACGCAGAATTTTGTAATACCGTATGGCGACAGGGGCTGCAATACATGCCTTTCATCCTGTGGTGCGTATTCGGGTTCTCCGTATATAGCCCCACCGGTCGAAGCGAATACAACCTTTTTAAGCCCGGCTTTGCGGCCTGCTTCAAGCAGGTTGAGCGTTCCACGGATATTGACATCCGCATCGAAAGACGGATCGGCCACTGATTTTCTGACATCCATCTGGGCAGCGTGATGCACCAATGTATCGAACGTATATTTTTCAAAAAGTGCAGCAGCCTGCTGCGAGCGAACATCAAACTCGTGAAATTGAGCCTCGGTGTTCAGATTCTCGCGTTTTCCTCCCGAGAGATCATCGAGAATATGCACCTCGTCGCCGCGGTCCAGGAGGGCATCAACGATGTGAGACGCAATAAAGCCGGCACCACCTGTAACAAGTATTCTATTCATTGAATATGATGCTTAACCTTCCGGGAGTAATTCAACGATTGTATAATTATCGGGATTGAATAATTCACATGCGACTTCTTGTACGTCGCTGGCCTGAACGGCCATGACCTCTTCCATGATTTCGTCCAGCGAATAATACCGGCCGTAATATAATTCCTGCCTGGCAATCCGCATCATTCGGCTGCCCATCCCTTCGAGTCCCAGCATGATGGATCCCTTCACCTGATTCAGAGCCCTGGTCAATTTTCTCGGGCTGACTTCTCGATCAACAAGCCGTTTCAACTCCCGAAAAATCAATTGGCGGGATTTGTGAAGCTTCGAAGGGTCCGTGCCCATGTACACGCCAAACTCACCGGAATCCGAATGCATATTGCAGAACGAATAGATGTTATAACAATAACCATACTTTTCCCTGATGTTCTGATTCAGGAGACTCGACATACCACCGCCGAGGATCGTATTCAAGATGGAGAGGGCTGTACGCTTGTCATGATGCACTCCGTAACTTCGTGTTCCGACGATAAGATGTGCCTGCTGAGTGGGCCGATGTCGTGTGAAACTTTCCGGCTTGTATCCGTTCAGCTTGGTTCTATCGTTTACGGGCGAGGAAAAAACGTGCCCCTTCACAGCTTTCTCCACCATTCTAACAACTTTTTCATGCCTCACATTACCCGCGGCGGCAATTACAATTCGCTCGCTCGTGTAATGCGATCCCATGAAGTCGAAAAGTCGATCGCGAGACAATTCTCGAACCGTGGACTCAAATCCGATAATTGGCCTGCCGAGCGCGTGCCCACGATAAAGTGCAGATTCCAATAGATCGAAAGCGTAATCTTCCGCGCTGTCTTCGTACATCTTCATCTCTTCCACAACCACATCTTTCTCGCGCTCCAACTCCCTGGCTGGAAATGTGGGTCTTAGAATCAGATCACAGACCGTATCGATAGACCGGTCCAGATGTTCATCAAGCGCCCGTGCATAAAAACAGGTATGCTCTTTTGTGGTGAACGCATTGAGGTATCCTCCAACGCTTTCGAGTCGTTCGGCAATCTGATGCATACGGCGCTTGCGCGTACCTTTGAACACCATGTGCTCGATAAAATGGCAGATACCGGCGTGTTCATCACTCTCGTCCCGGCTACCGGTTTCTATCCACGCACCGACGGAGATAGAACGAACGGATGGAATATGTTCGGTCACGACACGGATTCCTCCGTCCAGAACAGATTTATGGAAACCCGTTTCTTTTTCTGGTCTACTCATTCAGGCAGAAAATCTGGTATTAAGAAAGAAGGCGGAAGCCGCATGACCTCCGCCTTCGATTATTGACGGCTGATAGGAAACGTCCTACCTGCGCTCACCTCCCTGGCGGCCGCCTCCGCGACGATCACCGCCCCGGCCACCGCCCCGGCGATCACCACCTCGGCCTCCGCCTCCGTGACGATCCCTGCCGTTGCCACGGCCACCGCTGGATCTGCGAGGACGTTCTTCATATCCTTCAGGCTTCTCGAGAAACGGTTTCCGGCTGAATCGGAGCTTTCCGTCATCTCTCACTTCGATGAGCTGAACCATTATTTTGTCTCCAACCTGAACGTAGTCACCCACATTCTCAACAAATCCGTAATCAAGTTCAGACACGTGAAGTAAGCCTTCTTTGCCCGGCATGATCTCTACAATCGCACCGAATCCCTCGACTTTGCGTACGGTGCCTTCGTAGTCTTCGCCGGTTTCCGGAACCGTAACGATTCCCTTCACGATCTCGAGAGCTGCAGCAGCATCCTCACCGTTGGTCGCGGCGATGGTAACATATCCGACACCGTCCTCTTCCTTGATCTCAACGGTCGTGTTTGTGTCGCGTTGAATGCCCTGGATAATCTTCCCGCCTGGACCAATAATGGCGCCGATAAATGAGGCATCGATGGTAATCTGCGTCAGCCGCGGCGCAAATGGAGACAGGTCCTCTTTCGGTTCGGAAATGGTTTTTGCCATTTCGTCCAGTATATGCAGACGTCCCTCTTTTGCCTGGTTCAAAGCATCAGAGAGCAGTGCTCGAGTAAGGCCCGATATTTTGATATCCATCTGACAGGCAGTAATACCGTCACGCGTACCGGTCACCTTGAAGTCCATATCCCCGAGATGATCTTCGGTACCCAGGATGTCTGAAAGAATGGCAGTTTTTCCGTTTTCTTCAATCAGGCCCATGGCGATGCCCGATACCGGTTTTTTCACTGGTACACCGGCGTCCATAAGTGCCATGGAACCCGAACAGACACTGGCCATCGACGATGACCCGTTCGATTCAAGTACGTCGGCATTGATGCGAATCGTATACGGAAACTCTTCTTCGTCGGGTAACATCCCCTGCAGAGCTCTTTCGGCAAGTATTCCGTGTCCGATTTCGCGGCGGCTGGTTCCCCTCAGGAACCTGGCTTCGCCCACTGAAAATGGCGGAAAGCTGTAATGCAGGTAAAACCTCTTGTCGGTCTGATCGAAGATCTGATCGACAGCCTGAACGTCGCGACCCGTTCCCAGGGTTACCGAGGCCAGAACCTGTGTCTCTCCCCGGGTGAACACGGACGAACCATGAACGCGTGGCAGATAAGTTATTTCCGTCCAGATATCGCGAATGTCCGTTAATCCCCTGCCGTCTATTCGCAGACCGTCGTTGAGAATTGCATTTCTCAAGACCTTTTTCTGAACTGCGCCAAATGCACCCTTGATGTCGTATGCCGTATATCCATCCTCCGTCTGAGAGGCCTGTTGTGTACCGGCTTCCGGATCATCCGTACCCAGAAAATGAGCGACAGCCTCTTTTTTCAGTTCCGAAATTCCGCCATAGAAATTTTCTTTACTGTAGGGCTCGCGGATGTGCGCTGCGATTTTTTCCGCCGCAATCGATTCGACTCTGGAGATCAATTCCTCCGGAAGTGCCTGCGATGTGTACTCGAACGTTCTGGGTCCGCCGGCTGCTTCAACAAATTTGTTCTGTGCTTCGCAAATTACCTTGATGGCCGTATGTCCCGCGTCGAGGGCATTCAGGAAATCTTCTTCAGAGATTTCGTCCATCTCTCCCTCCACCATGACGATTGCGTCAGATTTGCCGGCTACAATCAGATTCAAATCAGAATTTTCCAATTCCGAAATAGTCGGATTGATGATCAGCTCGCCGTCTACACGACCGACGCGAACCTGTGAAATCGGCCCGTCAAAAGGGGCGCCTGCGAGCGTGAGAGCGGCAGATGCACCGACAGCGGCAAGCACATCGGCATCATTTTCTCCATCTGCAGAAAGTACGTTTGCAATGATTTGTGTTTCATTGAAAAAAGCGTCCACAAACATGGGACGCAACTGACGGTCAATGAGGCGGCACGACAAAACTTCTTTCTCTGTCGGGCGCCCTTCTCGTTTGATAAATCCGCCCGGGAATTTACCGCCGGCGCAAAATTTTTCACGATAGTCTACTGTGAGCGGAAAAAAACTCTGGCCCTCTTTCGCGCCCGTCGACATGACGGCTGTTACCAGTACCATGGTGTCCCCCATACGGACTACGACAGATCCGGAGGCCTGTTTGGCCAACCGCCCGGTTTCCATGGTGATTACTTTTCCAGGGCTTATTTCGACTTCCTGGATAATTGTTTTTGACATCTTTATTCTCGTGTCTCTTTTCTATTCTATTCAAATGGAAACGGCATCCTCCGTGATTGAAAGATGCCGTATTACCAACATTTTATTACTTACGGATACCAAGATCAGTGATGATTTTGCGGTATCGTTCGACATCGGTATCGATCAGATAATTCAAGAGCCTTCGTCGTTTGCCGACCAGTTTCAAGAGTCCACGCCGGGTCGAATGGTCCTTCGCATGGCTCTTGAGATGTTCGGTAAGATCAGCTATGCGGCTGCTAAAAATTGCGATCTGTACTTCTGCCTTTCCTGTATCGTTTGGCGATTTGCCGTACGTTTCAGCCAGCTTTTTCTTTTGCTCTTTAGATATCATGAAGAGATCCTCTTTAGATTATACCATGCTAAAGAAGAACTCGTACTCCTTCTGGTGGAATACGAATTCCGCGCGGTGTAATAATGCGGTAATTCAATGCGGTTTGATGATCAAATTGATCGAGTCCGCCTTTTATGTTTTTTTGCACTGGCGACACGCACGTGTGCGTTCGACAGCGACTCAATGCAACGCTCACGATCTGCTTTAAGTTGCCGGACGAGAGATTCGATTCCCTCAAATTGACGCTCCTCGCGCAATTTTTCCACGAATTCTACGCGAAGTTGCTGGCCGTACAGGTTGTCGTCAAAGTCTAGAATGTGGACTTCGAGCGTTCTGTCTGATTCTCCAAACGTAGGTCGAATACCGATATTCATCATACCTGACCTCGAACCGGTTTCCGAATCAAGAAACACTCGGACGGCATAAACGCCATTCGCGGGCAATATTTGTTGCGGATGAACGGGCAAAAGGTTGGCGGTCGGGAATCCGATTTCTTGTCCTCTCGCCGAGCCGTGTACAACCCGGGCGTCTATTCCATATTCATACCCGAGAAGTTTGTTGGCATCACGCATGGCTCCGTCGATCTCGATCAGTGTTCGTATACGCGAGGACGAAACCGCAGAGTTGGCGACGATCCGGGCTGGAATCGTATCCACCGTGAATCCAAGTTTCGGCGCGAGCGAGCGAAGCAACGATTCATTCCCCCTGCCTCCCCACCCGAAGGAATGATCGTGCCCCACAACTATTTCCTGCATCCCGATTCGGTCCAGCAGAATATCCGTGATGAATTTTTCTGCACTGATTTTTGAAAACGCCTGCGTAAACGGTATCACAATGAATCGATCAACTCCCCACTTCCTGCAGATGGTTGCACGCTCCTGGACCGAAGTGAGCAACGGAACCCGTCTGTTCTGAACAATCACACGGGGATGAGGATCAAACGTCAAAACCGTACTGACACCCTGTTTCTCTTCAGAACGCGCCATCAGGTACTCCATGATAACACGATGGCCTAAATGCATTCCGTCGAACATACCAACGGTAACGATCGAGTTCGAGACGGGTACCAGATCATCAGAAAGGATTATGGATTCCACGACAGCGGCTATTTGTTGGTCGTTTCCTGGCTCAATACGGGAATCGATTCAAGCTGCCAGGCTCGTGAGGCTTTGATTCCACCGATCGAAGTTCGGCGCAAAGCAATGAGATGCCCTCCTATACCAAGGATCTGTCCCAGTTCATGGGCAATACTTCTGACATAGGTACCTGTAGAACAGGTAAGCTCAAACGAAACGTCTCTTCCGTTGAGTGAGCCAAATTGTAATTCATGGATAGTCACATACCGTTTCGGCGTGACTACGATTTCATTTCTCCGCGCTTTTTTGTAGAGCCGTTCCCCGTTCATCCGTGCTGCAGAATAGATCGGCGTTTCCTGAAGAATCGTTCCTGAAAAGCCTTTGGCTGCTTCCAGAATGTGCTCATCCCTGAGTGCACTGACGTCCGTCTCCTGCTCCACTGGCGTATCGGCGTCGAACGATTTTGTGGTTTGTCCGAATCGAATGATCCCCGCGTAACACTTTTCATGCTCCAGGATTTCATTCATTCTTTTTGTCGCACGTCCGATCAGACAGATCAGAAGCCCTGTAGCCATCGGATCCAATGTGCCCGCGTGACCAATTTTCCGGACACCCAGCTTACGTCGGAGTTGTCGCACGACGTCAAACGAAGTGATTCCTTTTGGCTTATCTATCGGAAGCACAACGTTTTCCCAGTCTGTTGGCAAGTGGGTGTTGTTTTCGAAAACGTGGAGTATGGTCGGAGTCGGATTAAACATGCGTGAAGCAATACCGGTAGCGTGCCTACGTAATCGGATCGTCGGAGGGTGTTTCGGCATGGATTTTTCCAAATAATTCCTCAAGGCGAGCTGCCTCATTCAGCGTGTTATCAAGAAAAAACTTCAACTCCGGTACGCCCTTCAACTGGTGTCGGATTTTTTTTGCAAGTGATTTGCGAATCCGTTTCGAGAATGATTTCAACTCGTCGATCGCAGCTTCCTTATTTGAATCCGGAGCACCATAAACACTCACGTAGACATACGCTGTCCCGATGTCTTTCGTCACGCGAACACCGGTCACTGTGATCATGGACTGGAGTTCGCCGGAAAATTCCAAGCGAAGTATTTCCGCAATTTCACGTTGCAGCATGCTGGCAACGCGCTCGGTTCGGATACTCATTGCTACTGAATCTTAAAGAGGGATGTCTGACTTTAAACTTCTTCGAGCTTGCGCCGTTTTTCAATGATTACGTACGCCTCGATCTGATCGCCGATCTTCAGATCGTTGAAATTTTCTATCCCGATTCCGCATTCATAGCCATTCTGAACCTCTTTCACATCGTCTTTAAACCGTCTGAGCGATGCGAGGGATCCATCATAAATTACCACGCCATCGCGGATCAAATGAATCTTGTCCGAGCGATGAATTTTGCCATCAACGACAAAACACCCTGCGATCATTCCCTGCTTGGGCACTTTGAACGTTTCCCGGACTTCTGCCGTGCCCGTGATATTCTCCAGCTTCTCGGGCGAGAGTAATCCTTCGAGGGCGTCCCGCACTTCACTGATCGCATGATAGATGACGGAGTACAGGCGAATATCGATTTCTTCCCGCTCAGCCATCCGACGTGCGCCCAGAACTGGTCGTACCTGAAAACCGACGATTATTGCGTCTGAAGCGAGGGCCAACGTTACATCACTTTCACTGATTGCGCCAACGCCCTTATGCACAATATTTACAACCACTTCTTGGGTTGATAATTTAAGCAACGAATCGGCCAGAGCTTCAACCGACCCCGCAACGTCGCCTTTTACGATGAGGTGAAGTTCCCTGAAATCGCCAAGAGCCAGACGTCTTCCAATTTCGTCCAGCGTGATATGTTTTCGTTGGCGCAGTGACTGCTCGCGATGAATCTGGTATCGATGCTGGGCAAGTTCTTTGGCTTCTTTCTCGTTCTTCATCACGATGAAAGGATCCCCGACGTCAGGTAATCCGTCGAGTCCGATTACCTGGACGGGCATGGATGGTCCGACGACCATGATCTTATGGTCTCGCTCATCAAACATGGCCCGGACACGACCCGAGCAGATGCCTGCAACAAATGGATCGCCAATCTTGAGGGTACCGTTCCGGACAAGAACCGAGGCTACGTTTCCCCTGCCCCGCTCTTTGCGGCTTTCAATTACCGTACAGACTGCATCTCGGTTCGGATTCGCTTTCAAGTCCAGGAGTTCTGCCTCAAGCAAGACGCGGTCGAGAAGAGCCTGGACGCCTTCGCCTGTCTTAGCGGAGACATATTCACACTGTACTTTTCCACCGAACTGTTCGACCAACACGTTGTGATCCGCCAGTTGCTGAATCACCCGCTCTGGATTCGACTCCGGTTTATCGATCTTATTTACGGCAACGACGATAGGTACAGAGGCAGCTTTAGCATGATTGATTGCTTCAATTGTTTGAGGCATAACGGCATCATCTGCGGCCACTACCAGAATGACCAGGTCTGTAACCTGGGCTCCACGTGCACGCATTGCTGTAAATGCTTCATGGCCCGGTGTGTCGAGAAAAGTAATAACCTTGTCGTCTTTCAGATTGACGTGGTATGCACCAATGTGCTGAGTGATGCCACCGGCTTCTCCAGAAACGACATTCGTATT
This sequence comes from Bacteroidota bacterium, assembly GCA_022571255.1. GTDB lineage: Bacteria > Bacteroidota > Rhodothermia > Rhodothermales > UBA10348 > N075bin62. The sequence goes on along the minus strand of JACZYD010000044.1, from coordinate 11,651 downwards.
TCGAATATGATCAAGAAGTGATGTCTTCCCGTGGTCGACGTGACCCATTACAGTAACGACTGGTGGTCTCGAAACAAGATCCGCAGGATCGTCCTCATCAAGAATAAGATCCAAGGTCGCCAGATCACTGATAAACTCGACCTCGTAGCCGAATTCATCGGCTACGAAAGTGATAGTGTCTGCATCCAGGCGTTGATTAATCGATACCATTAATCCAGCGGCAAACAACGTTGAAATGAGATCATTCACGGGAATGTCCATGTGGTTCGCCAATTCACCGGTGGAAACGAATTCGGTGATGCTCAGAATACCTTCGCTTTCTTTTCGGTCTTCGAGTTCTTTTTGACGGCCTGCCGCATGATCCTCTCTTTTTTGCCGCCGCCTTCTCTGACGGACCCTACTGGCGCCCATTTCCAACTCCCTGAGCGTTTCCTGAAGTGTCTGTTCCACTTCAGTTTCGTCAACTGCCGGACCTTTTTTCTTTTTTGATTTCTTTTTGGATTTTTGACTCTCTATCGCGCCCGGGCTCGGTTTCTTCTCCGGCGAACCACGTTCGCCTCGGATTCGTTTGCGTTTTCGTTTTCTTTTCCCATCTTCGCCGCCCGCGTCTGCAGGCTCGACTTCAGCCAGATCAATTTTCCCGAGGATTTTTGTACCGGCCAGCCGGTATCGATCGGCGAGAATAAGTTCGTCGGTTTCCTCGGCTGACTTAGCGCCTCGCTCCTCCTTGGATGTCTCTGCCGGAGTCTCAATAGAATCCTTTCCGGATGCCACGATTTCAGGTGCTGCAAGGGAGGATTCAGGGTCATGAGTTTCGACGGGGGCCTCAGAAACGGCCGGTTCCGCTGCGGGCTCCGCCACCGCAACCGGGATCTCTTCGATAACGGATTCCGAGGCCGATTCGCCCTTCGCAGCCTCTGATTCCTCGGTGTCCTGGTCCGAAGCAACCGTATCCACAGTCGCTGCCGTATCTTCTTCTCGTTCGACAGCAACGGGCTCAGCCGTCGGTTGGTCATCGGAAAGGAGGACTTCTTCACCAGTATCAGGTTCGTCTTCGCGTTGGGCAGCAACTTCCGGGAGGTCTTCGGATTCTTCTACGGTGTCTTCTGCGACAGCTTCATAGGTCTCCGGACTCTCGCCCAGTGTCAATGCCTGTATCGGAGTGTCAACATTGGTTTGAGCATTCGCAGTTTCCTGTGCAGCGCGTTTCAGTTTGATTCGTGCCGCCAGTGCTTTGTCTTCAGCAAATACCTCCAGAAGCTCGAGATAGGCATCTTCGTCGATGATCGACGCATTTGGCCCTTTCCCCTTCAGAGATTTAGAGAAACCCTCCGTTGTAAGATGATTAATCAGCGAATCAACACCAATGTTGAGTTCGCGGGACACCTTAAAGAGTTTTACTTTTTTGAATGTGGTCTCTTCCGACATAAACGAGATTGTCTACGGCCTCCTTTTGTACCTTTTGAGGGATTTATGAGTTTGTCTCTTTTTCAGTAGTACTGGTGACTCTGGTGCCGGAGTCTTCGGCTTCTACTGCCTTGCCGGTCTTTGCCTTTTTGTCACCCGAGTCCTCGGCCTCTGCTTCTTCGGCCCCTGCTTCTTCAGCTTCTACTGCCTTGCCGGTCTTTGCCTTTTTGTCGCCCGAGTCTTCTGCGTTCACACTGGTCTCCGCCGGTTTTTCTGAACTCTCTTCGGCGTCCGCTTCAGCCAACGGGCGGGCTATTTCGGTATCGGCTTCTTCGAATTCCGCACGAATGACGTCCAGAACCGACTTTGCCACCTCATCTGAGAGGCCGGTTCTCCGGACCAGCTCTTCTTTGGAGAGTTCTAAAACGGCCCTCGCTGTATCACAGCCGATATCTTCCAGTTTTTTCAGAGTGTCAGGCTCAATCTCATCAGCGAATTCGCGAATTTCGACATCCTCTTCCTTGTCAGAAATTTCGCGGTAGACATCAATTTCGTAGCCTGTCAACTGAGATGCCAGGCGAATATTGATTCCGCCACGTCCGATCGCCTGGCTTACTTCGTCCGCTCGGACAACCACCTTGGCCCTCGGTGGATCGAGATTATCGTTGAGCTGCACAAGAAAAGGATTTGATGGTGAAAGAGCTCTTTTTATGAGTTCTTCCTTGTCATCCGACCATTGTACCACGTCGATATTTTCGTTGCCAAGTTCCCGTACAACCGCATGGATTCTGGACCCCTTCATTCCCACACAGGCCCCTACAGGATCGATTCGCTCGTCATAACTGATTACGGCTACTTTTGCCCGCTCTCCTGGCTCGCGAACGATTTTTTTGATTTCCACGATTCCTTCGTCGATTTCGGGGACTTCAAGTTCAAACAGCCGCTCCATGAACAGCGGGTCAGCACGACTGACTATGATCTGTGGATTACCTGCAGCGTCTCTCCCCACTTCCTTGATCACGGCTCGAATCATGTCGCCTTTTCTATACCTGTCTCGGTAAATCTGTTCGTGACGGGGAAGAATCAGCTCCGCTTTGTTGTGAATCACGAGGATTTCTCGCCTGCGGATCTGATAAATTTCTCCAACGACGACTTCACCTATATAATCCGTGTACCATTCGTACATGTTTTCCTTCTCAATATCACGGATTCGTTGGCTGAATGTCTGTCGGGCAGTCATCACTGCACGCCTGCCAAAATCTTTGAAATCGACTTCCTCGGCAACCTCGTCTCCGACTTCGACATCTTCGTCGACAAGGATGGCTTCGGCCAGTCCGATTTGTGTAACCGGATCTTCGATATCCCACTCCGAAACAATTTCGCGGATATGTAAGATTTCCATATCCCCGTGATCGGGATTCAATATGATTTCAAAGGAATCGTCGGATCCATAACGTTTTCGGATCATGGCACGGAAAACGTCCTCAACAATCAGTTGAAGGGTATCGCGTTCGATCCCCTTTTCCCGGGCAATCTCAGCAAAAGATGAAACTAGTACTGAACTCTGCATTGTTTCTAATTACTCCAGTTTCTAACTACTCCAATTCTCGATCCGGGTCGTTCCGACCCGATTACCACGGCAAAACGACCTTTGCTTCCGTTATATTCTCAAACTTTATCTCTCTGAGCTCTTCATTCAATCCCTTCAGTACTACGGATTTGTCTGAAACAGATGTTAACGTGCCTTGTACCGTCTCAGTTTCTTTTTCCATATCAGAGGCGTTGATTCGAAGATCCAATTTCTTCCCTACATGTTTGCCGTACTGACGGGGCAGTTGAAAAGCATACTTATTGCCGGGCGATGAGACCGTCAAAGTGTATTTACCAGCTACCACATCCTCCGAATCAATAATGAATCCGAGACGACGACTGATTCCAGCCAGAACGTCGACATTTATTCCGTGATCACCGTCAATAAAGATTTCAATTGCACGCGATCTTTCGAATCCTCGAATCACGAGATCCACCACGAAATACGAGTCATCCTCGATCACCTCTTCGGCAAGAGCCCGGATTCTGGCGATCAAGGGTACGCGCTGAATATCAGTCGAAGCTTTTGACATCTCATTCTGCAAAAAACGCCCAATCCGAAACCGGACGGGCGTAAACAAAATTGCTTACAAACAAAAAGGGGCGGCCAATGCCTCCCCTTTCTCCGCAACTCGCAATATACACCAATTTGTGTCTCCTTTGCAATGAAACAGTATTCACTTCAACTCACCGGTTCGCGAAGGAGGAGCGCTGCAAAACAACGTCGTCAAGTGCATTCTCGTACGGTTCTGGATAATCGCTCATATAGTGTAATCCGCGGCTTTCTGTACGCATTTTTGCACTCTTGATTATCATGTACGCGACAGCGATCAAGTTGCGCAGCTCACAGAGGCTGACAGAGAGGATAGATTTTCGATAAAATTCCTCCGTTTCCTCAAAAAGAAGACGCGATCTACGTTCGGCCCTTTTTAATCGTGCCCTGGAGCGGACGATACCGACATAATTGGTCATAAGACGCTGCAGCTCATCGCGATTGTGAGAAATTAATATCTCTTCCTGAGGATCAGATGTTCCGCTGTGATCCCATTCAGGCACACACTCGAGGCACGATATATTTTCAAAAATTCGAATGGCATTTTTTGCCGCCCTGTTGCTCACTACAATTGCCTCCAGAAGCGAATTGCTTGCCAGTCGATTGGCTCCGTGAAGGCCTGTGCACGCCACCTCCCCGCATGCAAGAAGGCCTACAATCGAGGACTGACCGTCGAGATCAGTTTGCACGCCTCCACACATATAATGGGCGGCAGGGACGATGGGCACAAATTCTTTCGCCATATCGATACCGTAGGAGAGGCACCTTTGATATATCATGGGAAACCTCGATTCCAGAAAATCGGAACCAAGACCTGTTGCATCCAACCAGACATGCCTGGAGCCGCTTTTTTTCATCTCATCGTCGATTGCCCGGGCGACGATATCACGAGGAGAGAGTTCAGCGCGTTTATCGTAGCGGGTCATGAATCTTTCACCTTCGATACTGCGAAGTAAGGCGCCTTCACCTCGTACAGCTTCGGAGATGAGGAACGAGTTTCCGCGCTCGTGAAACAGCGCCGTCGGGTGGAATTGCATGAACTCCAAGTGTCGAAAAAGTGCCCGGGCACGGTATGCCATCGCAAGGCCATCGCCCGTTGCGACACTGGGATTCGTGGTATGCAGGTAGACGTGTCCTGTGCCCCCGGTTGCCAGCATGGTTACTCTGGCGAGATGAGGTTCAACACGTCCGTCGTGCTCGTCAAATACGTATGCACCAAAACAGGTTATTCTGTCGTCAGCGCGGTGAGCTGTCAAAAGGTGATGTTCTGTAATCAGGTCAATCGCAAAATGATGTTCCAGGACGCGGATGTTCCGGTGAGCTTGCGTCTCTTCCATCAGGGCACGTTCTACTTCGCGACCTGTAGAGTCTTTTGAATGAACAATTCGGTTGAACGAATGCCCACCCTCCTTGCCGAGATCAAGCTGTCCCGGCGCATTTTCAGTAAACCGCGCTCCTCGCCTTCTCAATTCATCAAGGCGGGCAGGCCCCTCCGTGATGATCGTACGGACCACGTTTTCATCACAAAGGCCGGCACCCGCTGCAAGAGTATCATGAATATGACTCTCAATAGAATCCTCGGCGGATGTAGCGACAGCAATGCCTCCCTGGGCATAGTTCGTATTCGATTCGATAGACTCTTTCTTGGTAACGATCGTTACAGAGCCGTATTCCGCGACAGAAAGTGCGAAAGAAAGCCCGGCCGCCCCACTGCCAATGACGAGAAAATCGCTTTGAACCATGGATTTATTTAAGGACAATTACGCGGTTCCGCGAAGCAACCAGGCTTTGATCAACTTGTCCAGATCGCCGTCCATGACCGACTGAACGTCTGTAATTTTCATTTCCGTCCTGTGATCGTTCACCATGGTGTAGGGCTGAAATACGTAGGACCGAATCTGAGACCCCCATTCAATTTTCTTTTTGGAGCCCTCAATTTCGTTTTTCGCAGCCTCCAGAATCTCCTGTTCGAGTTGATAGATACGGCTTTTCAACATCGTCATTGCTCTGTCTTTGTTCTGCAGCTGGCTTCGTTCTTCCGTACACTCAGCGACAACACGCGCTTCATCGCCATTCGATAGATTGCCCGTCCAGATCAACCTGACTCCGGTTTCGACCTTGTTCACATTCTGGCCACCGGCACCTCCCGAGCGAAAAGTCTGGGTTTCCACCTGGTCCGGTGTAATCTCAATTTTGATCGTGTCGTCAATTTCCGGATATACAAAAACGCTGGCGAAGGACGTATGCCTGCGACCACTCGAATCGAAAGGCGATATACGCACGAGTCGGTGAACGCCGGTTTCCGATTTCAGGTAACCGAATGCAAAATCTCCGGAGATCTCAATGGAAGCAGACTTGATTCCGGCGACATCCCCTTCCTGCCGCTCGAGCAGATGCACCTTGTACGAATTGCGTTCTCCCCAACGACTGTACATCCGAAGTAACATTTCAGCCCAATCCTGACTTTCCGTACCTCCGGCTCCAGGATGAATTGTAAGAATCGCGTTTCTTGCGTCGTCAGGTCCGGACAGCAAACTGCGTAATTCAAGATCGTCGATTTCCTTCAGAAGGCGTGCGTACTCGGTCTCGATTTCTGATGACAAGTCTTCATCATCCTCTTCTTCGCTGAGCTCGAGTAACGTATCGAGATCATCGACTCCGTATTTCGCCTTAGTCCATCCCTGCACCAGTCCTTTGAGAGTTGAAATCTGCTTTTCGACAGCCTGCGCCTCCGGGGGGTTTTTCCAGAATTCCGGATCGAGACGTCGATGCTCCAGTTCCTCTATTTTTTTTGTCTTGGACGTAACGTCAAAGAAACCTCCCGAGCACGTTCACGCGCTCTGACAGGCTAATCAGCAGTTCTTTCTCCATGGAATCGCTTTTTTTGAAAAAAAATCAAGACCCGTAAACCCATCCCGAGTTTTCCGGATACTGCGCCAAGCGCAAGACCGATCAGTACGGTGAACACGAATATAAGCGGTCCCGGAAATCCTCCGAATAATTCGCCCATAACGCGACCCATTTCCATGACCTGATAATTGGCACTGACAAGATTGTACATGACAAGAACAGACCACGACAGCCCGAGGCCGAAAGCACTGATTCTCCAGGCGTATTTATTACCCCCGATTCCTCCGATCACTCCGGCAAGCGGCGTCCAGATCCATCCAAGGGCAATATGCAGAATCAGAGCGAGGCTAAAAACCGCTGCAACATGGGTCGATTTCTTCATGCGGTATCACCTTTCGTGCGTGGTTTCAACCTGTTATTTCCGAAGTAAGGTTTTGATACGTGCGACAGAACCGACCTATTCGTTCAACAGCCTCCTGAATGTTTTCCACGGAGTTCGCGTAGGAGCACCGGACATATCCAGCCCCGCTGGGCCCGAATGCATCTCCGGGAACGACGGCTACGTGTTCTTCTTCGAGAAGTCGCTGTGCGAACTCTTCAGAAGACAGGCCTGTAGAGCGAATATCAGGGAAGCAATAAAACGCTCCCTCGGGCTCAAACGTTGGAAGTCCGGCAGCTCGAAACCCATCGACAATGATTCGACGACGTTTATCGTAGGCCTGGCGCATTCGCTCCACATCGGGCTGGCACTCCTGAAGGGCTGCGACGGCGCCATATTGACCCGCGGTCGGAGCGCTCATGATTATGTATTGATGCAATTTGTACATAGCCTCGTAAACGGGATTTGGTGCACATACATAACCCACTCGCCAGCCTGTCATGGCATAGGCTTTTGAAAAGCCCCCGAGCAAAACCGTCCGTTCGCGCAACCCTTCGATCGAAGCCAGGCAGGTGTGTCCGTACTCATGGGCTGCTCCATAAATCAATCGGTCGTAAATCTCGTCAGAAAGCACAATAAGATCCCTGTCAACAACCAGTTCAGCAATTTCCTCAAGTGTTTCCCGCCGAAGAACAGCACCCGTGGGGTTGTTCGGATACGACAGAAATAACATTTTTGACCGCGGTGTGAGCCGGGCTTCAATATCGGCCGCAGTCACCTGGAAATCCGTATCCACAGTCGTGGGTACATACGATACAGTAGCTCCCGCAAAAATCGCTATTGGGCCATACGAAACGAAACAGGGCTCTGGAATCAGAATTTCATCCCCATGTTCGAGCAAAGCCAGCATCGCAAGTTGAACCGCCTCGCTTACACCGACCGTGACCAGAATCTCAGATCCGGGATCGAAGCGGACGTTATACAGGCGCTGAATTTCGTCTGAAATGGCTTCACGTAATTCGCCGATCCCAGCGTTGGATGTGTACCCGGTTCGGCCTTCATCCATCGAGCGTTTAGCAGCCTCGATAATTGGCGCGGGCGAGACGAAATCGGGCTCGCCGATTCCGAGCGTGATGACATCCTCCATGGTTGCCGCGATTTCAAAAAATCTGCGGATACCACTTGGTGGAACGCTCGTAACTCGAGACGTAAGCTTTATGCCTGAATCCATTACAATGTCTGTTGTGAGACCCGTTCTTCTATATTTCAATTGCGATTGACACGGGGATCTGAATATATGATTATTGTGGTTGTTTTAGCGTTAATCCTGCGAGAATCCCCGTCGAGCACACAACCGCATGCAATTCCGGGTCTAATCTTGGTTTGATTGATCACGATCAGGGTACGTAATTTAAAAAGTCCTTAACCACGTTGAAATCAAAGCTGTTCGTATGTCCGACACATTAAAAAATTATATCGATGGAATCTGGCAGGATGCGTCCACGGGCTCCACATTCAAGTCAATCAACCCGGCAAGAAAACAAGATGTGATAGGAGAGTTTCCAGATTCCGGTGTTGAAGATGTTGACGACGCCGTACGAGCTGCTCGTAGTGCCTTTCGTACATGGGGTCGGCGGCCTGCGCCCGAGCGCGGGGATATTCTGCGCCGAATTGGTGATCTGCTCACAGAAAGGAAATCCGAGCTCGCATTTCAGATGACGCGCGAAATGGGTAAACCGTTCTTTGAAACCAAAGGGGACGTTCAGGAAGCCATCGATACGGCCTATTATGCGGCTACTGAAACTCGACGATTATTCGGGTACACTGTGCCGAGCGAACTTCCAAACAAGTTCAACATGAGTCTGCGACGCCCGATTGGAGTTTGTGGAGTCATAACGGCCTGGAATTTTCCGGTGGCTGTTCCAACGTGGAAGATGTTTCCCGCCCTGGCGTGTGGAAATACGGTCGTTTTTAAACCCAGTGAATATGCCCCTCACAGTGGTGCATTGCTTGTACAAATATTTGAAGACGCAGGTTTACCCGGTGGGGTTGTGAATCTGGTTCAGGGCAATGGCAGCGCAGGTAGAGCGCTTGTAGAACATCCGGACGTCAATCTGGTCAGTTTTACCGGATCCACGGAAACCGGATCAAAGATTGGAGAAGCGTGCGGTCGGATGCATAAAAGACTCTCGCTTGAAATGGGGGGTAAAAACCCGGCGATCGTTCTGGCAGATGCTGATCTTGATATTGTTCTTGACGGATTGGTCTGGGGAGCGTTCGGGACCACCGGTCAGCGGTGCACAGCTACGAGCCGACTTATTGTTCACGAAGATGTGCACGATGAGCTGGTCGGACGCCTGGTCAAGAAGGTTACCGCCCTGAAACTCGGATACGGAAACGATGACGATACTGAAATGGGCCCCGTAATCAATCAGGGCGCACTGGATAAGATCTTGTCGTACATGGAGATCGCAAAGGAAGAAGGCGTAACCGTCCTTACTGGCGGCAAAACGGCCACCGGTGACGGCCTGGAAGACGGATTCTTTTTTGAGCCTACCATATTCACGAACGTGACACCTGACATGCGGGTTGCCCGTGAGGAAATATTTGGTCCCGTCTTATCCGTCTTGAAAATCAAGACGTACGAAGAAGCCATCGAGGTTGCAAACAACATTGAATATGGACTCTCTTCGGCCCTTTATACGTCAGATGTTTCGATTGCTTTCAGGGCGATGCACGATATAGAGGCTGGAATCACGTATATCAACGGCCCCACGATCGGCGCCGAAGCGCACATGCCGTTCGGCGGTGTAAAAGGTACCGGCAATGGTCATCGCGACGGGGGATGGGAAGTCTTCGAGTTTTATTCGGAAACGAAAACGATTTATGTGGACTACAGCGGCCACCTTCAAAAAGCCCAGATCGACAATGTTGATGACTGAAACCTGCTCAGGCGTTGAAGTTCAGGAGTATATCTGAGGTACAAAAGTCTGTTCTAACATCGGAGACCGGCGAAGGTATGACTCGTCCGGCCGGGGGGGCAGTTCAGTGAACATTGGCGGCAAATCTGTGTAGGGGATGCTGCTCAATAAGTGATGAATGCAGTTCAATCGCGCAGTCTGCTTTTTGTCTGCCGGAACGACGTTCCAGGGAGACTCGGTAGTATCAGTATATTCAAACATCTCATCTTTCGCTTCTGAATACGCGGACCAGCAGGCTCTGGATTTGAGGTCCATGGGAGATATTTTCCACGATTTTGCAGGATCGTCAATTCTTGCCTGGAAACGTTTTTCCTGTTCCCGGGCGCTCACCGAAAACCAGTATTTGATCAGAGTAATGCCCGAGTTGATAATCATTTTCTCAAAATCTGGACATGCCTCTAAAAATTCTTGAACCTCATCCGGAGAGCAGAATCCCATCACGCGCTCGACGCCTGCGCGATTGTACCAGCTGCGGTCGAACAGCACCATTTCTCCGGCAGACGGAAAATGCTGGACATAACGCTGAAAATACCACTGTGAGCGCTCGCGTTCCGTTGGTTTGGCAAGAGCCGCGATTTTACAAACACGAGGATTGAGCACGCCGGAGATGCGTTTGATCGTTCCACCCTTTCCAGCCGCGTCTCTACCTTCGAAAACAACGATTACTTGTTTTTGCTGGTCGACAATCCACCGTTGAAGTTTAATGAGCTGCAGTTGGAGACACCGAAGCTCTGAGTTATACGTCTTCTTGTTCATTTATTTCGATACAGGAATTTTGCACATCGTCCGCTTTGCTCCGGATTAACACCTCGTTAACACCTGCTTAACACCTGAGTGATACATTCGATTACTTTAGGAATTTTGCTCCGAACAATATCGACCACATATTATTGAGATGCACTGCGCCTCTCAAAACAACAAATATCACGCTGATGAAACCCTTGGGCCCTCTTCTTTGCACGATACTCTTAATGGTGCTGAGTCTGACGATCGGTAATTCACGATCCGCGAATGCGCAGGATTCCGTCAACATCTCGGGAGAAGCTTTTCTGGATTATTTCTATTTCATTTCGTCGCTGAACGGGGAAACTGACTGGGAAAACGGATTCAATTACCGTCGAGCGCGTCTCACGGCGGATGCGACGATTTCAGAACAGTTCTCGGCCCGGATCCGCATGGAAACAATTGGTCTGCTGGTAAACGACAACGGCATCCCGGAACCGTTCGTAAAAGATCTGTTTCTAAAGTGGAAAAATGCACTCGGGGACGGACATAATCTTGTGATGGGGATCGCGTCAACCGTCGCGTGGGGGCCGGTTGAAAAAGTATGGGGTTACCGATCTGTGGCAAGAACCCTGCAGCATCGGGCCGGTCTGCATTCTTCCAGGGATATGGGTGTTAAAGCGGATGGTCCGGTAGCTCTCGACGGAAAACTTCGCTACAGCGTTCAGATCGGCAATGCGAACGGTGTCCGAGCAGAGAATGACAAGTATAAGAGAGTTTACGGGCAGCTGGAATATTATCCGACGCCGTCGGTAACGATTACCGTGGGTGGTAATTACGAACGAATCGAAGACGGCTACGCATACAATATCAATGGATTCGCGGGGTTCGAGTCGGATCGTTTCCGGGTTGGCGGGGAAGGATATTACCACCCGACGGTATTTGACGACGGTCGTGCAACCGAAGACCGATATGGGGGGTCCGGGTTTGTGGTCTACGATGTTTCGATGAAGCACTCGATTATCCTCCGTGCCGACTTCGTCGAACGACCTGACGGGGCGTTACTGGCAAGCGAAGTGTTCGCTGTGGCAGGCATTGCTTTCCGACCGCAGAAAAACGTACAATTCATCCCTCACCTGAGGTACTTGAACCGGGATGGAGCAGAAAA
>JACZYD010000043.1 GCA_022571255.1 Bacteroidota bacterium | reverse complement strand
ACGTGATTATGCTGGAACGAGGAAAAGCAGTCGTATTGTTTGCCAGTGCCCAGGTGAATGTAAAGACGTCTCGCCTTATTCGAGTTTCGGGTCCTTCCGCGCAGCAGGTTCATATTCGTCAAAACCGTACCGATTCCGGTCTGCCGAACATCACACACGCCAGAAGCCGACTGGACGTGCGCGGAATGCGTGTTGCAGAGGCCATACTCGAAGTCACTTCGCTTGTTGACCAGGCGCTGGCAGCTGGATTACTGTCGGTTGATATTCTGCACGGGAAAGGAACCGGCGCGCTCCGGATGGCGATCCAGGAGAATATGGCTGCCCGTACCGATATTCTCAAATTCGAAGAAGCCCATCCAGATCAGGGAGGATCTGGAATAACTCGCGTCTGGCTCAGCGATTAAAGCTACAACCGCGGATCGATTCGTCCTCGATTGCATACATTAATACCCTGTGTATGCAGGTATCCGACCTCAAATCCTCCATGGTTCGTTTCTTGCGGCCGGGATTTATTTTGACGGAATGTGTGTATTTAGTCTGAACGTACTCCAGAAAACGCTACGCGAATGATATTGTCGGGGAAGATTTTTTCAGGCTTTCTGATCGGCCTGCTCGTTCTTGCAAATTCGAGTTCGATTCAGACTGTTTGTGCACAGGGTATATCGGGTGTTCTGGAGCGTATCGGTGAAATAATGCTCACAGAAAATGCCTCTGCGTTGACGGAATGGGCCTCGAACCCGGTAGAAATAGCGGTATTTGGTGCGAGTAGAACGTACTCTCTGGCCCAAGGGAGGTACGTATTGGAAGAATTCTTTGACTCAGTTGACGTGTTATCGTTTTCCATTGAAGAATACACGGAGTCGGGAAAGGGTCTTTTCGTAGAAGGAACGATTATCGTGTCTGAGTCGCGGTATCCTCTCAGGGTCTATCTTCGGCTGAAGTTGTCTGTAGACGGCTGGATATTGCGAGAAGTGATTTTTGAAAAAAAGTCAAATCAGATCCGGGACTGATCACCCTCTGAATGCGGCTCTGAAAGATGGTTTGAATGTTGTTGAACTTCCCTGACTCCGAATTTGCTGCACCAGAGTGGCGGAGAATCGGTCTTGCACTGATCCTGATCGCTGCCATTACCGTTCTGACGGTCGCAGTGCAACAGAGAACGGCTCAAATACTCGAAAACAAGGGCGAATCTGAGACGCATCGTGCGGTGGTACAGGCACTGGACCGGATCGAAAACCAGTTCCGGGATCTTCAGAACGACATGATCGATGAGGCGCGAACGCTTTCGCGCCGTGCAATTATTATTCGCAGCCTCCGCCAATACCAAGACGGTGATCGAGTCGGTGCAGACGAGGTAGTTCGTGTGATGGCAGCGTATACGCCTCGCAAAGAGGGTGCGATTGAAATTTATTCCCAGGAGCCTCGCATCATCGGATGGTCGGGCGCAACAATGCCCCTCGATAATGCCCCGAGCGAACCGGAGTTTCTGCGGAGTCTTCAAGTCAAAATTGCCAGAGACGGTTCCGACCATGCAGCCGTGGCCGTCTGGTGGCCCGTCCGGGACGGCGCATCTGTTCTGGGTGTAATTCGTGTGATAAAAGTGATTGAGAGGCGGGTGCAGGTTCGAAATGAGTTCCTCTCGGCGTACTCGATGGAAGACGAGTGGACGCGCCTTACGGGTCTGCGTATTGATGTGACATACGTAGATGATGTGGGCACATCACTCGATGAAACCTCAAACCGCCGTTTGTTGAGGGGGTTGGATGGTAAGCCGCTGCTCTTTGTCTCAGTTTCGCCACCAACCTTATCTCGACTGATAACAATCCACAATAATCGATATCTGGATGTCATTTTCTTGTGGATCACGTTGGGTTGTCTCGTCGTGTTATATGCTTCGAAACGGTGGTGTCTTGCCGTCGCGCCTGAAGAAAGCAGCGTACGCAGACCGCTTTATCGATTTCTTGTGTTCGCCATTCTGATGGTCATCGTACGGTTCCTGTTTCTGGAGATGGACGTGCCCGGGAGGTGGCAGCCGGGAAAGGCGCCCCTTTCACCACTGTTCGACCCCAGACAACTTGCCTCTGATTTTGGATGGGGAATCATGAGAAGCACCGGTGATTTACTGGTAACTGCCAGTGCTCTGGTCGTACTGGCGATGGTATTTGTCAGGGCGACGGAACCGGTTCGGAGCAAGGTGCAAAATTTATTCAGGGTCTCGGCTGACTCGGCCACAGAGCCCGGGAGGGGCGTGACAGTTCGCCTGGGCCTGGCCATTGTGGCCCACGGAATAATCACACTCGGTCTGGTCATGGTTCTTTCGAACGTGGCCAGACGGACCGTTCTGGACAGCACACTGGACTTTTTTGAGCGTTCCGGGCTTTTGCCGGACTCCATCGTGATGGTTGTTTTTATGGCCCTTCTACTCTGGACGTTTGGTGTGGTGTTCATTTCATCACGATCGCTCTGGGTATGTCTCGAATTTGCAGGACTGGTTCCGACGTATCTGGACATCAGAAGAAAGACCGCTGTTCGTGTGCTCATGGCAGCAACAGCAGCCATGGCGATATTGTATGTTCTTGTCGATCTCCAGGATCAGATCGAGTGGATACTCGCGTTGGTTTTCATTGCTACTGCGTGGCTTGTCGCCCTGTACAGTCCGTTGCGAAGCGATCGCGTATCGGACTGGCTCCATCTCAGGTCGGTGATTCCGTCCGTTGTTCTCGTGTCCATGTTGCTGTATCCGGTTCTCGAGAACGGGATGAACGCCGAACGGCGCCTCATGATGGAGTCCGCCGCCGAGTCGTTTCAGGAAGATGTGAACTCGCGCATCCTGTTTGCGATCGGGCAAGTCCTTGATAGAGCAGACGAGGTCATCATAGGCTCTGATTCTCAACAGGGTTTGGCGCCAAATACAGCATTTTACGACTCTGTTGCGCGTGTGTTGACCCATGGTGAACTCCTCGCAGCGCTTGGTTCACATGATGTTTCGGTCACCATCTTCGATTCGGTTGGTACTCCACTTGGACGATACGTGGAGTCGGGTCAGCCGCGCACCCGGAATCTGTCCGATCGAGCAGACGTGGATGCGTTCGAACTGGTGTATGCCATGTATATGGAAGGTGACGGTCCGCATCGGCTGATCGAAAAAATGACCGGGCGACAGGGCCAGAATCAGTTCCCTTTCAAGGGGTTCGTTCCGATTTACAATAACGGTGTCCGAGTCGGTTGGTTGATGATTCGCGCCCGCCCGGAAGAATATTCACCCTCAGGCCAACAGGCGTTCCCAAGCGTATTGACACCAGCGGGTTTTTACGGGAATCGCTCGTCAGACATTTCTGTAGCTGAATTCCGAGACGGTTTGCTGAGCAGGAGTTATGGTCAAACCTTTGGAAAGAGCAGGTTGGACGTTGAAATTGACTCAGAGCTCAATGTTGCTCAGGTTCTCTGGAGGGTGGAATCCATGCGAGATCAGGATTATTTGACACTTTATGTACGCCCGGACATTACGCTCGATTCGGGCGGAGAGTCTGATGCGTTTCTGGGGAGTCGTATTCGAACCATCGCGGTCAGGCGCCCGGCTGTGGGAATATTTGACCACCTGTATTATCTGCTCAGAATCACCATGGTCGGATTGTTTCTCGGGTTACCCGTGTACCTGATAGGAATCTGGTGGCGGATATCCCGGGGGTTACTCCCGGCGCGCCGTGTGAGATTCCGGGATAAAGTTTTGAATGCCTTTTTTGTTGCAGGAATTATCACTGTAACAGCAACCGGTTGGCTGGGGCTTCGCGTTGTAACGGGAGAGAACGACCGCGCCGTCGAAAGCTGGCTGAGACAACATCTTGAACGCGTGGAAGCCACGTTACTGATAGACGCGCTAAGTGAGGAATTGCCATACAGTGTGCTGGAACGATCTGACCTGGACTCTCTTTCCGCTCGCGTTGGATTGGATCTTAATGTATACAGTGGAGCGGAACTGATCTCGTCGTCTCGCCCGCAGCTTGTCCGCGAACGATTGATCGGTGCGAGGCTGCCTGTCGAAGCCTATGAGGCATTGTTTCTGGATGGATTTCGCTACGTCAGCGTCGATCAGACACTGGGAGAATTCGACTACACTGCGGGATACCGTGCTTTTCTTGACGAATCCGGTGTCCCTCGATATGTAATTTCGTTGCCTACATTGCCCGAACAGGAACGGATGGAAGAAGAACGGGCAAGAACGGTCGCCTATTTGTTTGGAGCTCTCCTGGTCCTGGTCTTTGTCGTAATGGTCACTGCGGCATTACTTGCCAATGCACTTGCACGCCCTATCGCCGGTCTCAGGGCCGGGCTGCGATCGGTGACGGAAGGCCGGTTCGAAAGGATAGGCCCGACAGGGTCGAGAGACGAAATTGCTGATCTGGTCGATACGTTCAATGAAATGCAGAGTCAGCTCGAGGAGAGTCGATATCTGCTGGCAAAACAGGAGCGACAGCTGGCCTGGCAGGAAATGGCCCGACAGGTGGCCCACGAGATACGTAACCCATTGACCCCCATGAAATTGGCAGTACAGCACCTTCAGAGGGCGTTCGGACGCTACGTGGAGACCAGGAAAAAGTCAGCATCGGATGGGACGGAAGATTTTACTGCACGATTCAAGAAGACGACGGCAACTCTGGTTGAACAGATCGATGCACTCGCGAATATTGCGGAGGAATTTTCATCGTTTGGTCGTTTCCCGCTACAGGCGCGAAGAAACGTTGACCTGAACGAGGTGGTGACCGCCGCCGTTCAACTGATGCGTAATGAGAGTCGAGTAAAAATCGAAGTTCATCTGGCAGACTACACTCTGATTATTGTCGCCGACGAGGAATCCATTCGGCGTCTACTGATCAATTTGCTTAAAAATGCGTTGCAGGCCATCGACGATGAACGAACCGGGTTAATCATAGTAGAAACAGAGCTCGAAACGAATCCTCAGTCCGAAAAAACGGCAGTTGTACGAGTCATCGACGACGGATCGGGAATTCCCGAACACCTCTGGAACCGGATTTTTGTACCCAGTTTTTCAACGAAGACGAGCGGCACGGGATTAGGCCTCGCAATCGCGCGAAAAACGATTGAAGACCACGATGGTGAAATTGGATTTGATACGCGCCAAGGAGAAGGAACCACATTCTGGATTCGCCTGGCCTGTTCCGTCTCTGATGAAGCATGATCTGGACAACCGTTGAATCCAGTTTTGAGTGGCACTATCTTTATGGAATGGCCATATCAACGCCTTTCGCCCTTTCAGTACGTTTCACATGGAAACCAGTGTTATGTCGCAGGAAAGTCATGTTCTTTCGAGTCCAGTATTCATCGTCCCACCGTTTGCACAACGGTGTTTTGAAGCGGGCGTTCATCTCTGGCATAAATCATTTACGCACCCGTTCGTCGAACAACTCCTTGATGGATCGCTCGACGAAGGACGATTCCGATATTACCAGATGCAGGATGCCCGTTACTTAGAGGCGTTCGCAGATGTGTGCTCTATCTTGTCGACCCGGACAACTGATCCTGAAACGAAGCTCTGGTTTATAGAGGGCGCGCGAATGGCAATTCTTGTGGAACGAAGTCTTCACGAAAATTACGGCCGGACTCTGGGATATTCAGCAGACGACATCGCGGCGTTATCGCTCTCCCCGAATAATCGGGCGTATCAGAATCACCTCCTCAGTGTGAGCCATCAGGGATCCATGCTTGAGGCAATTGCTGCGCTGGCACCATGTCCGTGGTTATATGCTGATATCGGACAGCAAATCGTATCATCGGGGATTTCGATCGATGATGGACATCCGTATGCCGACTGGATTCGTGAATATTCCGATCCTGTTTTCGTCACCTATACCAATGAACTGCTGGTACACCTGCAGTTTTTTGCAGACCGTAGCAGTGACGACGAAGAAAAAAATCGCGCTGTCGAGAATTTTGTACTGAGCACGCGTTATGAATTCATGTTCTGGGAGCAGGCATGGAATCAGCAGCAGTGGTCCGAGGAAGAAGAAATGGATCAGGACGCTTGCGCTGGAAAAGAAATTGAACGCGGCTCATCCGTATCGAAAGTGTTATGAAGGCTATTGTGATAGGTGCGGGGCAGGTTGGTTTTGAAGTTGCAAAAATGCTCGCGAACGAGGACCACGACGTAACTGTAATAGACGTGGATCACGATGCGCTTGAGTCCGTTTCTGAGAAACTGGACGTCATGACGATTCATGGTACGGGAACTTCCGCGCGCGTACTCAAGGATGCCGGAATGAAAGATGCCGGCGTCATGGTGTCGGTCACAACGGTTGACGAAGTAAATATCATAGCGTGTATGCTCGCCGACAGGATGGGCGTCGAGACTACGATTGCCCGGATTCGCTCCGATGAGCTTTCCGACGTCGATTCTGTGCTTCGTGCCGCCGACCTTGGAATCAAACACGTCATCAATCCCGAAGACAGTGCCGCAAAAGAAATCGGACGCCTTCTGCGCCGCGCCAGTGCAACCGATATATTGCCGATGGCAGATGGTCGCCTGATCCTTGTGGGGATTCGGCTGGGCAGAGAGGCCCCTTTGATTGGTCGGTCGATGGTTGATATTCAGGCCGAAAATCCGGAAATAAAGTTTCGTGTTGCGGCAATCTCGAGAGGGATTCGCACTTTTCTTCCTCGCGGCGACGATGTATTTCACAAAGATGACCAGGTTTTTGTGCTGACACGCCCCAAATCGCTTCCCCGAGTCACCGAAATCATGGGCAAACACGACAAACGTATCGAAGACGTGATGATTCTGGGCGGTTCCGATATCGGTGTGCGTCTGGCGCGTGACCTGAGCCAGCACAAGAACATGAATATCAAGCTTGTCGAGAGTGATCTTGAACGGGCCGAGTTCGTCGCCGAGCAACTTCCGAACGTTCTCGTAATAAACAGTCACGCCTTCGACATCGACGTGTTGATTACCGAAGGTCTCAGTGATATGGATGCTTTTGTAGCCGTGACAGATAACGAAGAATCCAATCTGGTAACATGTTTGCTGGCCAAACACCTTCAGGTTCAGAAAACAGTCGCTTTATTATCTCAGAGCGCTTATATCCCGATCTCGCAGTCCATTGGACTGGATGCGGCGGTAAACAAGAAATTGTCTATTTCTCGTGAAATCATGGGGTATCTGAGGGGGAAACATGTGTTGAACGTCGCCTCCGTGCATGGAATGGACGCTGAGATTCTGGAGATCGAAGCACAGCCTCGAGCCCCGATCACACGTAAACCCATCAAGGACTTGGGTCTTCCGAAAGGCATATTAATCGGGGCTGTCAGGAAAGGCAAAGATCTCGAGATCGCAACGGGGGAGACCCGAATCGAATCCGGATCCAGGTCTTATATATTTGTTCTCAGATCGAGCATTAACGAGGCCGAAAGGCTGTTTTCCAGTCCGTAAATGGTACTCGATATCAAGGCTGTTCTCAGCACCCTCGGTGCACTCGTGTTTTTTCTGGGTATCGCACTTGTCGTACCGGCCGTTGTGGCCGTGATCTATGGCGAATCAGATTGGATCAGTTTTCTGGGTGTTGCAATTTTGTGCACAACCATCGGAGGATTCAGTTGGCGACTGCTGAGTCGGAACGCCGCGGAGTTGCGCGTGCGTGAGGGGTTTGCCATTGTAGCGTTCGCATGGATTGCATTGTCGCTTTTCGGTGCGATCCCGTTTGTGACAACGGGGACACTGGCATCGTATACGGATGCCTTTTTCGAGACCATGAGTGGATTTTCAACCACGGGCGCGACGGTCTTTGGTGGTGGCGGGAATCCGGCGATTGAAGATGTTTCACACGCTATCCTGTTCTGGCGCAGCCTTACACACTGGCTCGGCGGAATGGGGATTATCGTACTGACTCTTGCCATTCTGCCTCTGCTCGGCGTCGGTGGGATGCAGTTGTACAAGGCTGAGGTTCCAGGTCCCTCGACAGACAAACTTACGCCGCGCGTTCAGGAAACGGCCAAAAGACTCTGGCTGATTTATGTCGGGATTACGGTTGCCGAAGTCCTTGCACTGCTCCCCGCAATGACTTTTTTCGATGCTGTCAATCATGCTTTTGCAACGATGGCAACCGGTGGTTTTTCAACTCGAAACGCGTCGGTGGGGGCCTTTCAGTCCACGTACGTCGAATGGGTGATTGCTCTTTTCATGTTGCTGGCCGGCACCAATTTTGCCCTTCATTACAGGCTTCTTCGTGGACGAACCATGACGGTGTTCAGGGATACTGAACTCAGGGTGTATCTCGGATTTGTTTTTATTGCCTCTCTTCTGATAAGTCTGGCGCTCTGGACACCGGCGCAGGAGTTTGTGCATTCTGCCGAGGTCGCAGCCTCTCGTGTTACATACGATCATTTTCTGGATGCACTTCGAATGGGCACGTTCCAGGCGATCAGCATTATTACAACCACAGGATTTGGTACGGCCGATTATCTGTTGTGGCCTCCTCTGGCGGCAGGGGTCATCTTTCTGTGTTTCTTCATAGGTGGAATGGGAGGTTCAACCGGGGGAGGAGTCAAGGTCATTCGCCATGTTCTGCTGTTCAAGAATTCGTTCAAAGAGGTGAATCAACTGATTCATCCACAGGCCGTCATCCCGATTCGCCTTGGCCAGCGTATCGTGTCTCAGGAGGTGATGCGAAACGTACTGTCGTTTATGGTCCTGTATCTGGGACTGATTGGCCTGGGTACGTTTATGATGGCTCTTTTCGGACTGGATGTGCAGACCGCGTTTGGTGCGGCCATTTCGAGCGTCGGAAATGTAGGACCGGCTTTTGGAGGGCTTGGACCAACTGAAAATTATGCATCCCTCACAGATGCCGCAAAGTGGACATTGTCCCTGCTCATGCTTGCCGGTCGCCTGGAGATATTCACCATCGTCATTCTCTTTGTTCCCGCTTTCTGGAAGCGCTGAATGTGGGTCTGCCGGGTAAATCTTTCACTTCAGGAGGCAAATTTGGTCGTTCGGGAGAGAGATTCGAATCAATATCTTCAAAAAGAGGCCCTCAAACCGGTTTTCACGGGGCGGCATAACATTTGAACGGTAATCTGGCGTGTGAAAAACTCAGCCACTCTCGCCCGATCTTATCGTATACATGGAGCCTCTTGAGTACCTCTACAATTGCATGAGAACTGTTCCTGGTGGTGCCATCGCCTGGCGACGGTCCATTTTTGAAGAGTGTTGCAAGTGGGATGCAGAAAAACTTATCGATACGGCCGTAGATATCGCCTGGGAAACATTATACACCCAATCGGCGGAAAGTCGTCCCGGTGGTCATATGGAGAATCTGTACGCTGAAAAACCCGATCTCGTGATTCGTCGCAGCGGAAGTTTTATAGTCTTCAGCCTGCGCTCTGATCTCGTTCCTCAGTTTCTGAATCAGGCTGCGTAGGCAGGCCCCGACCTATTCACGACTGAAGTCTCGGTAGCCGAAGTAGTGCAGTACAAACTTCATCTTATACGCTTTCTGCGGACCGAATCCTGGCAAATTCCTGATACGTTTCTCAATTTCCTCAAACGGCGCGCCGTCATTCCACAGGTTCGCTGCGTCGCCGCCAAAGTCCTCCGCAATAATTTTCGCTACAGCCCCGGTCATGTCAGCCATTTTGTTGGTAAAGCGGTGAACTGCCGGTTTTATCGCAAAGACCTCCCGCCTTCTTTCGTCGCTCATCGCAGCAATCTTTTTCATGTCCAGGTGACCCAGTCGGTCAAACATTCGAACGGGTCCGGTGAAGGCGAATTCTGCACGTACACGTTGATCGAATAACATCCCCAGCAGGGCAGCATTGGCGTATGTTCTGAGGAATACATCTGCGTCTTCGTTGCCCGTCATGGTACCTTCTTCGCGAAATCGTTCCATCATTCGGACCAGGCCGCCTTTCAGTGAACCGAAATCGAGCAGTTGTTCAGGGAGTGGATTTGGGGTCATGTCAATGCAGATCAAGTGTTATTCAATCGAGATTCGAGAGGCGTTTCCAAACCACTCCTTCCGGGGTGTCCATGAGTGCTATGCCCATGGCCGAAAGGCTGTCCCGAATTGCGTCTGCTCTGGTGAAATCGCGGCTCGAACGCGCTTGTTTTCGTTCTTCTATGAGGAGCTCAACCTTTTTCCCGAAATCAGACGCTTCTGAGCGTTTGATCTCTTCATATTCTGCCGAAACGATGCCCAAAAGGCGGTTGATTGTCTTCAGCCAGTCGGAAGCAGACGCTGAAGAGGACGCGTTAATGGTTTTTCCGACCGACAGAATGAGTTTTACACCCTCGATTGCAGCCGCCAGAGCTTCGGGAGTGTTCAAATCATCCAGCATGGCCCCGAATGCGCGTTCGCGGAGGCGAGCCAGCGGTTTGCCCAATTCATCAGGGCCGGCGAGTGCTTGCTTTTGCGCGAGTTGAACTTGGGCCATGGCTTCCTCGAATCGTTGCCGGTGCCGGATATTGGCCTTGAGAGTTTCAAAGGTGAAATTAAATGGCTTGCGGTAATGCCCGGACATCAATGTCATTCGGACGGCCAGAGGATCGATGCCTCGTCCGCCTTCTTCCTGCGGACTTATCAGGTCACGGACTGTGTAAAAGTTGCCTGCCCTTTTTGACATTTTCTGACCTTCGACCTGCAAAAACCGAGTGTGTACCCAGTGTCGCGCGAACGTTTTTCCCGTCAAAGACTCTGACTGTGCGATTTCACATTCATGATGGGGGAATATGAGATCTTCACCTCCGGCATGGATATCAATTTCCTCTCCGAGGTAGGACATGGACATAACGGAACATTCGATATGCCATCCAGGAAAGCCCCATCCCCAGGGGCTGTACCACTGCATCAGATGGGCCGAATCTTTCTTCCAGAGTGCAAAATCACGAGAGTCACGTTTTTGATCGTCTGTAACGATATTCCGTTCGGTTGGAGCCAGTTCGACTGCGTCTGTATTTCCGGAAAGTTCACCATAAGCCGCAAATTTGCTGACATCGAAATATATTCCTTTATCCGTCTCGTACGCATGACCTGATTCCAGAAGCTGTTGTACGGCCGAGATCTGTTCGCGAATATGATCTGTTGCCCGAGGACGAACCGTTGGCTCGAGCAGATTCAAGCTCTTCCAGTCCTCGATCAGGACCTTCGTATAATAGCGCGCCAGATCCCAGATATTGGCGAACTGCTCGCCTTCTTTCGAATTCAACGCTTTTACCATACGATCTTCGCCGGCAGGATCCGACAGGTCGTCGAGCGTAAGATGACCCACATCCGTTACATTGGTTACGTAGGACACGTCAAGACCTGCCGCACGGGCCGTCCGATAGATCAGGTCTGCAGACAGGAACGACCGGAAATTGCCAATATGGGCATACGAGTAAACCGTTGGTCCGCAAGAGTAAAATCGTAATTTCCCGGGCGTAACAGGATCTACGGGCTCTACCTGCCGTGTGCGTGTGTTAAATATTCGGAACGTTGCAGCCAAGACGGGCATTCATGGATTTAGTGGATAAAATCTGAACCAGAGTTGCTGATTCGTGAGTCTACCGGAAATTGCGATGTTCTGGAATGGACTGCAAATTGAACCGTCTAAGAATCAAACAATCTGCACATTTTTTGTATTTGCTGAAATTAGCTACGGAACATGTATCAAATACATTCTCTTGGGTTGAAAATTCTTTCCCTGATCGGGGTCGTTTTATTTTTTGCACTTGCAGCCGGGTCCGCCGGTGCGCAACGACGACAAAGTCTGTCACCTGAAGAGCAACAGGAACGCTTTGAGAAACAACTGGAAGAGCTGGTGGTGGTGCTTGAACTTTCCGAAGAGCAAACTCCACAATTCGTCGAAATCATGGAGGCCACCGATGCTGATCGCGTGGATTTGATGGAGGATATGCGTGCAGGGGCGGATCGCGGCGCCGTTCGCGACAAGATGGTGAAACTCAGCGAGCAGACGGACCTTGCCCTCGCCGACGTTCTTTCGAGCGAGCAGATGGAAAAATACAAAGAGATACAGGCACAACGCCGTTCACAACGGGGGCGTCGCAATCCTGAATCATGATTTCGTTGCAACTTACATATCCAGCACTGCAGGCCAAGCTGATTCTACCACGTCTGTTGCCATGGCCACCACGTATACAGGAAAGTTCGGTCACCCGGGCGAATGAGAGTCCTTCCTGCATTTCCAGCGACGAACTGTTGATCAACGCAGTGATCGGGGGAGACCGGAGGGCATTTCGGTATCTTATAGAGCGGTATCAGAATCAGGTTACTCGAACGGTTACGGGTATGCTGGGGAAGACGCAGGAAGTAGACGATTGTGTTCAGGATGTCTTTATTCGCCTGTATGCTTCGTTGACACGGTATCGTGGAGAAGCATCTATTAAAACGTATGTAACTCGGATTGCGATTAATCGCAGCCTGGACGTTTTGCGAAAAAAGAAACGATCATTTTTTGCTCCGTGGGATAATTCGGAAGTCGATTTGATGGAGTCTGGTGTGCCGAGACCTGACGATGACATTGTTTCGGCTGAGCTGCGAAAACAGCTCAGGAATGCTCTCGATTCCCTGGCTCCCCGGCATCGGAGCGTCGTTGTTCTCCGACTGATCGATGGCATGTCAACTGCAGAAACTGCCGATGTATTGGGTGTGCCCTACGGTACGGTGCTCTCAAGGTTGACCCGGGCTCTTGGAAAGCTCAAACTTGTGCTTGGCGAAGATAGCGTGCTCACAGAGACTGGAGCAAGAACTCAGAAACAATGACCATGAACCAACAAAATAGTGTTTCAGGACGGCCAGAGGGCTCCGATGGGCAGAAACGGGACGATCTGTTTTTCGAGAACGCACTCAAGTCTCTTATTGACGTAGAAACCAGACATATACACGCGACCATTCTTACTGACAAGATCGTGCGTGCGGTTCGAAATAATTCGGCCGGATCGTGGGGCCTGGAGGATGCCTGGTCACGGACTCTTCTCGCCTGGTTCCGACCCGTCGCGATTGTAGGCTCACTCATCGTTTTATTATTGCTGGTTTACAATATCCGAAGATCGGAGCCCACACCGTTCGAGTTGTCTCCGACCGAACGCGTTTTCGGAATGCATCCGGTGACTCTGGCAACGGCCTACGATCTGGATCTCGATTCCGCGCTTGCATCTGAATAGAACTGATATGAATTCTAAAACGAAATCAGCACTTGTGTTGCTGGGTACACTCGTTCTCGGGATTGCGCTGGGCGCCATGCTCTGGTCTGCCGAGCACAATCGGAGGATGGCCAATATTCGCTCTCTTCGTGATCGTGGTGCTCTTCCTAAAGTGATTGAGAACGTCGTACAACCCGAAGACGAAGGCCAGCGTGAGCGTGTATTTACGGTTGTCTCGAAATACGAAGCGAAATTGTACCGGATTTATCACGAAATGGCCCGCGCCCGCAGCGAAGCAACGGACTCACTCCGGTATCATCTCGGAGAATTTCTCAGTGCGAATCAGGCGGTGCTGCTCGATGAGTGGCTGCGGGAGCGCAGGCGACCGCCTCGAGCCAGTGCACGTGGGGATTCCTTGAGTTCTCACGACTGAGTCATCAAAATTTTTGCAGGGAGAAACCAGGAGAGAGCAGACTTATATGAAGAAAATCGTATCCATTATTGTATTCCTTATGATCGCGACCGGTGCAATCTGGTACACAAATCGCGGTGTCGAAAAAGACGGTGTAACCTATCGTTTCGTAACGGTCGAAAAGGGGAATCTGGAATCATTGGTTTCCAGCACCGGTAATCTCGGGGCGGTAACGATGGTTCAGGTCGGCACTCAGGTCTCCGGAATTATAGACAAGATTTTCGTGGATTTTAATGACATAGTGCGCAAAGGACAGATTGTTGCTAAAATTGACACAACCTTGCTTGTGACAGCGATTTACGAGTCCAATGCGGGCCTGGAAAGGGCCCGAGCCCAGCAGTTCTATTCTGAGTCCGAATTCAATCGAATCGAAGGGTTATTCAACAAGAAATATTCGACCGAAGTAGAGCTGAACAAAGCCCGATATGATCTTCAGACGGCTAATTCATCCTTGTTGTCGGCAGAATTAAATCTTCAACGGGCAGAGAGAAATCTATCTTATGCGACGATCGTTTCACCGATCGACGGAGTGGTGATCGAGCGAAGCGTGGACGTTGGTCAGACGGTCGCGGCAAGCCTTTCGGCTCCACAACTTTTTCTGGTGGCGAACAGACTGGACAGGCTGCAGATCCTTGCTTCCGTCGACGAGAGCGATATTGGTAAAATAAAAGAAGGAATGACGGCCCGGTTTACCGTGCAGGCGCACGATGAGACGGTGTTCGATGGAATGGTGCGCCAGGTTCGGCTGCAGTCTACGGTGCAGGAAAATGTAGTGACCTATACTGTTGTCGTGGATGTTGATAACAGGGATGGCAGGCTTCTTCCCGGCATGACCGCAACCGTTGACTTCTTGATCGAGACGGCCACCGATATTACGAAGGTAGCAAACGCTGCGCTTCGCTTCAGGCCCACCGAAGCGATGATGGCCGCCGTCAGAGAGAGTTTTCAGAGTAGCGGAACTGGGCGAGCTGATTCGACAAATGCCGACCAGGAAGCGGGGCAGGGAGGATTTGCAGGCACCGATAGAAATCGCGAACGACGGAGTGGGGAAGGCGCCCAAAGTGCCAGATCAGGTGTACAGGGAGGTCGCCAGGCTTTCGCCGGAGGAGCCAGGGGGCGCGGCAACGGCTCTATGTTGTGGTATCTGGATGCCGATGGAAATCCTGCGGTAATGCGAGTCAGAACTGGAATTACGGACGGAACGATGACGGAAATCCGTGGTCGTGGTGTGGTTGACGGCCTCAAAGTTATTTCAGGTGTCACACAGTCCCAAGCTGATGGAGGATTTTCGAATCCTTTTGAGAATCAGCAACAGAGCGGAAGACGTCGCTCGTTCAGCTTTTAGGAGGGCCTGTTAACAGGCCTTAATTTCAAGTACTCGAATACGATGGATGATCAGGTCGTCATCAGGACGAAGGATATTACCAAAATATATCAGATGGGCAGCACAGAGGTGCGAGCCCTCGACGGTGTCAGTATAGAAATAAGGCGCGGTGAGTTCATAGCAATAATGGGTGCGTCCGGTTCTGGAAAATCCACGCTGATGAACATTATAGGAGGGCTTGATTATCCTACATCCGGTACGTATTTCCTGGACGGAATTGAGGTCAATAAGCTCGGGAAGAATGAGCTTGCCGATATTCGAAATCGGAAAATAGGATTCGTGTTTCAAGGCTTCAACCTTCTTGCGAGGACGTCAGCACGTGAAAATGTGGAGCTGCCGTTACTCTATGACCGCTCTGGTCGCAAGGAAAGTCCTAAAGTGATGGCATCAAAGGCTTTGGAACTGGTCGGGCTTGCCGATCGGGAGGATCACCATCCCAATGAACTCTCCGGCGGTCAGCAACAACGCGTGGCGATTGCCCGGGCACTCGTTACGGAGCCAACTCTGCTGCTTGCCGACGAGCCGACCGGCAACCTCGATACACGGACGACTTTCGAGGTTTTTCAACTTTTTCAGGAACTCAACGAGCAGGGAATCACGATAGTGGTGGTTACCCATGAACGCGATGTCATTCAATATGTGAAACGGATTGTCGAGTTGAGGGATGGAGTGGTGATCCGGGATGAAGAACAGGAACCCCGATCGGCCGCGAGTGACCTGGCCCGGTTGATCGCCGAGCAAGCGGGTAGTAACCACAGGGAAAAGGTTGACACGGAAGAAAAAAATATTGCAGTACCAGAGCAGCAAAAATCGAAATATTCGTACTGAGATTCAATGATGAGAACGTTCCGGTTGATACGCGTGGCGATAAAAAGTATCGTGAAGAACAAAATGCGCACAATGCTCACGATGCTGGGAATTATTATCGGTGTGGGAGCCGTCATCGTGATGGTTGCCATCGGGCAGGGGGCTCAGTCGCAGATCGAAGCCCGGATTAAAAATCTGGGGACGAATATGCTTGTATTGACGGCTGGAACCAGTTCTTCGGGGGGGGTAAGCCGGGGAGCAGGAAGTTTTAATCGTCTCAAAGTCGAGGATGCACTTAAAATTCGGAATGAGAACACATTTCTGGCGGCGGTATCCCCTGTTGTCGTGACTCGAACGCAGGCTGTCGGCGGACAGGGAAACTGGCGGACGACGATTAACGGCGTTGACATCGATTACCAGATTATCAGGGATTGGGATGTGGTATCAGGCTCGTTTTTTGATGCTGTGGACGTCAGGCAGATGAAAAAAGTGGTGGTCCTGGGAGCGACGGTGGCCGAAAATTTATTTCCGGGTCAGGACCCGATTGGACAGCGGATCCGACTCCGGAACGTACCGATGACGATCATCGGCGTTCTGGCCAGGAAAGGCCAGACAGCACAGGGATCGGATCAGGATGATGTGATTCTCGTACCCTACACAACGGTGCAAACCCGGTTGAGCGGCTGGTCGTTCATTGCGCAGATCCTGGCCAGTACCTATTCGACACAAGATCTGGATGCCGCACAGGAGGAGATCCGGGTTCTGATGCGCGAAGCACACGGGCTGGCATCCTGGGAAGAAGATGATTTTACGATTCGCAACCAGGCAGACTTGACCGAAGCAGCAGAAGGAACCACAGAGGTGATGACTCTACTATTGGCTTCGATTGCGTCGATTTCCCTGCTTGTAGGAGGGATAGGGATCATGAATATCATGCTGGTTTCGGTTACGGAAAGGACGCGGGAAATCGGGATCCGGATGGCCGTCGGAGCCCGGGGTTCGGATGTGCTGACCCAGTTTTTGATCGAAAGCATCGTGATGAGTATCCTCGGAGGATTTATTGGTGTGGCGGTCGGATTCGGTGGCGCTTCCTTACTTGGAAGCGTGACAGGATGGTCTACGGAAGTGTCACCGGATATCGTTGCGGTGGCAATCATTTTTTCGGCCGGCGTGGGTATATTTTTCGGTTTCTATCCGGCCAGGAAAGCGGCTTTGATGAACCCGATTGATGCCTTGCGATATGAATAAGTGCCGGCACCGGCGTTTCACCTGCGCATCTCCCATACGAGGTGTCGCAGCTCCGGGATGATCAATTTCCCCATTGCCAGACGAACGGCATTTGTTGAACCCGGCATGGAAAAAATCAGCGTGCCGTCGATCGTTCCGGCAATCGCTCTTGAGAGCATCGATGCGGCACCGATTTGCGCGAAGGAAAGCGTACGAAATATTTCTCCAAATCCAGGAAGCGTTCGATCGAGCATAGCAGCAATCACGTCATAGGTAACGTCCCTGCGAGCAATTCCCGTGCCGCCATTGATCAGAATTACGTCGATCGATTTATTCAACTGCTCCTGGATCAGGCTACGGACGAGATCCGGATTGTCGGGTACGATCTGGTATTCAATCACTCGATGATTTTCGGCTTCCAGGCACGAGCGAATATGAAGTCCACTCGTGTCATTTTCGACTGTGCGTGTATCGCTGCACGTGATTATCGCGCAGTTTGCAGAAATGTCGTCTGCGCTTTTACGATGCTCGGACGTGCTTCGAGAGCCGGTCATGATGTTTCTTGCGATAGTGGAGAAGCGTAATCGGTTTTGTCTGCAGGAGGCGGCTCAAGGAATGGGGAGTCTGTTCCTTCTCGCGGGCCATTTGAGCCTTTCTGATCCTCTGAATACCAGACCGGCGGATCATAGCCACTTCTTCCCCAGGGATTACATCGCCCGATGCGATGTATCGTCAGGATAATTCCTCGAATTGCTCCGTATTTTTTCAGCGCCAACTGGGCATACTCGGAACACGTGGGTGTATATCGGCACGAAGACGGGAAATAAGGAGAAATCGCAAGTTGATAGAGCCGGGCCAGTCCGATCAACACCATCTGCGGCAACTTGATGAGAGATCTGATCACCATATGGCGTTGCTGCGATTCAGGATAAGGTAGTGCGAGAATGCGGTATTCAGCATGCCGAAATCAACTTGTCATTTGAATCACGGCGCGTCCAAGAGCAATCCGTGTCATCCCAATTATTGTCTTCACGTGAACGAGCCGGTCCAATCGGCTATGGACCAATATAAGATTTCCGGCTTTCTCGTCGCCCACATCTTTACCTGCCAGCGCTGGACGACTGTGAAGGACCTGACGTTTCGTAAAAACACTTGTATCGACAGGATTGTCAATAGATTCCATCATGCGCTGAGAAATAAACTCCGTCGATTCATCCGGGAGTGATATTCGAAAATATCCCACTGACGCAGCGAGCACTCGTGACGAGCTGCCGAAGCCAGACTGTTTTTCTCCCAGCCCACGTTACGGACCCGGGAAATTACTTCGTCGACAGCTGCAACGCTGGGGATGAGAACGACCCGTGAAAGTGCAAGAAACCTGTTATGCACCACGCCGGATTACAGGACGGACCAGGGGGCATTCTGGCTGCGGTCTCTAAGATTCTGTGACGCCGAGCGCATCAGCTACGATTCGCCCTCGACCATCACCGCTCGCGGTCCAAAAATTTTCCGAATACCCTTCATCAAGTCGTCCGTCGGGTCAATTACCTTCGTTCGGCTCAAGATTCGTTGCGGCGCGGGTGCGTCACGAGAAATCAATTCGAAAACGAGTTTGCAACCGCCGCGGTTATTCTCCAGAAGCTTGGAAAGAGCCTCCAGTTCGACGTCAGAGAATCGTTCTGCATCAATTCGCAGAATCAAAGACTTTACCATCTTGGACCGGACTTTCCACATGGGAATCACGTCGCTTGCGAGCACTTTCAGTTGTGATCCTCGAAGCTCCACGCTCCCTTTGATCAGAACGATTTCATCAACCTTCAAATATTGCTGCACCTTATCGTACGAATTCGAGAAACAGATGAGGTCAGCATGTCCTGAGAAATCTTCAAATTGACAGAAAGCGTATGGCCTGCCGGATTTATTGGTCCGGTGATTTACCTCGGTTATGATCCCGCAGAAAGTATGCTGAGTTTTTTTACTCCAATATCCACTACCATTTCCATCTTGTGCGGAGTCTTTTACGAGCTCGGGCCCATCAATAATTTGAGCGGAGGCGAATGCCTGCACCTCCGGAAGGAAATCTTCCAGAGGATGTCCCGATACATAGACGCCGATGGTGTCTCTTTCTTCTCTCAATATGCGTGACTGCGACCACGGTTCAATTTCGGGAAGTCTGGGTTCGAGGGCAGCTGCACCGTCTCCCCCGGCGTCTCCGAACAATGAAAGTTTTCCCGCCAGATGGTCAGCCTGCAGTTTATGACCGTACTGAATGGCCGCATCGACGGCTTCAACAAGTTGTGCCCGGTGACCATCAAGTTCATCGAGAGCACCGGCGCGTGCAAGGCTTTCGATAGCCTTTTTATTGACGATCCGAGAGTCAATTCTCTCAGTGAGTTCGAATAGTGAGTCATATCGCCCATTATCTTCCCGTACCGATACAATATTTTCGATAGCATTCGTGCCTGCACCTTTGATTGCACAGAGCCCGAATCGAATCTGTCCGTTTTCAACCGTAAAATGGCCTTGGCTTTTGTTCACAGACGGTGGCAGGAGAGAGATACCCAGATGGCGTGTATCTTCCAGGATGACCGACAGCTTCTTGATGTCGCTCATATCGTTGGTCATTGCTGCAGCAAGAAATTCCGCTGGAAAATGGGCTTTCAAATACGCTGTCTGATAGGCAATGATCGAGTACGCTGCGGCATGTGATTTGTTAAATCCGTATCCCGCAAATTTAGCCATCAGGTCGAAGACTTTATTGGCGGTGGTTTCGTCCACACCATTTTCCGAGGCTCCAGCGACGAAGATGCTGCGCTGCTTCACCATCTCGGATTTTATTTTCTTGCCCATTGCCCGGCGCAGAATATCTGCGCCACCCAAGGTGTATCCGGCCATTACCTGGGCCATCTGCATGACTTGTTCTTGATAAACAGGTATGCCATAGGTGGATTTCAGAATTGGTTCGAGCATCTCGTGAGGGTATGAGACCTCTTCCTCTCCATGTTTTCGCGCGATATAGCCAGGAATATTGTCCATGGGTCCCGGCCTGTACAAAGCGTTCATCGCAATCAGGTCGTCCATGGTCGTCGGCTGAAGTTTGTGCAGCCATTCACGCATACCGCTCGACTCAAACTGAAAAATGCCGATGGTATCAGCTTTTTGAAAAAGCTCAAACGTAAGCGCGTCGTCCATCGGGATCGTATCGAGATCGACTTCAATACCCCGGAGCTCGTCGATCAATTCTACAGTGTCGTTGATGACGCTCAGGGTTTTTAAGCCAAGAAAATCCATTTTTAGGAGCCCGAACGATTCGACCCATTTGCCGTCATACTGTGTCATGAGGACGTCGTCGGCGCCCCCTTTTCCGCGCGATATGGATACAGGAACATAGTTGCTCACGTTACCCGGAGCGATAATGACTCCGGCTGCATGCACACCCGTATGACGCGCCGAGCCTTCCAGGACCTTAGCATAATGCAGTAAATTGCGAATTCGCTCGTCAGGGTCGTTCAATAACTTTCTGAATTCCGGAACGTCTTCGAACGCCGATTCCAGCGTGACTCCAGGTCCTTCAGGGATCAACTTGGCAATTCGATCTGCATCCGGAAGTGGAATACCCAGAACCCGGGATACGTCCCGAATAACAGAACGAGCCCCCATGGTGCCGAACGTGATGATTTGACATACGTTTTCGCGTCCGTATTTCTGAACCACATAGTCGATGACTTTTGAACGTCCCCGGTCGTCGAAATCGATATCGATATCCGGCATCGAAATACGCTCCGGATTCAGAAAACGTTCGAACAGGAGCTCATATTTGATAGGATCGATATTGGTAATTCCCAGGCAATAGGCGATCAAACTGCCTGCGGCTGAACCACGTCCCGGTCCCACACGGACTCCCAGATCACGCGCCGCCGTAGTAAAATCCTGTACAATCAGGAAATAACCCGCGTAGCCCATTTCCTGAACAATATCGAGTTCGTGATTCAGGCGATCCTGAATGACCTGCGTCAATTCCGGAAAACGAATTCCAGCTCTTTCAAATGTCAGATGGCGGAGATAACCGTCCACATCGTTCTCGAACCCGGTTGGAAGAGGATAATGCGGCATCAGCAGTTTACCCATCGGGAGTTCCAGATGGCATTTGTCTGCGATGATGCTGGTGTTCTCGATAGCTCCCCGAATTTGATCGTTATTGAGGTCTCGAAGTGCGAATTCCATCTCGGAACTGCTTTTCAGGAAAAACTGGTCATTTTCAAATCGCATCCGGTTTGGATCAGCAAGGTCTTTTCCGGTCTGCAGGCAAAGAAGTACATCCTGGGCGGCGGCATCCTCGCGTTCCACATAGTGCACGTCATTGGTGGCCACCAGGCTGACGTCGTATTCTGCGGACCACCGTAAAAGAACCTCGTTGCACCGCTGTTGATCTGGAATATTGTGATTCTGGATTTCGATGTAATAATCATCTTCAAATATCTCGAGATACATCTCGAATATTTTCCGTGCCGACTCTTCGCCTTGTTTCAGGATGGCCTGCAGCACCTCTCCTTGCAGGCAACATGTGGTCGCAATCAGTCCCTCGCTGTGGGCACGCAAAATCGCATGATCGATTCGGGGTTTGTAATAATATCCCTCCGTGTATGAAAGGGACGAAAGTCGAATCAGATTGCGATATCCGATCTCGTTCTTTACGAGCAGAACCTGATGGAACCGGGTACGATTGTTGCGATCGCCCATCGAAGTTGGAGTCACATAAAACTCACAACCGATGATCGGGGAAATACCCTTTTTTTTCGTTTTGGTGTAGAATTCGGGGACACCGAAAAGATTGCCATGATCCGTAATGGCGAGGGCCGACATTTCGAGTTCACTGGCCTTTTCTACAAGGCGGCTAATACGGGCAGCGCCGTCAAGCAGCGAATACTGGGTGTGGCAGTGGAGGTGGCAAAATGGAGGCATGGAGGAGAAAAGTCTCAGTACGTTAGAGCATCGATCGCGTCGTGTGTAACTGTAGTGAACTAAGATCAGAATTAAAAATCAGAGTTGCTTCTTGCCGGGTTAATATCTTTCAGTTCAGCGTCGGCTGACAATTTCTGAAACCGTCTGGCACATGCCTCATCGACATGGATGACGTGCTTAAAATCGTATGTATTCATCGCGAACTTGAGAGCGATCTCGAGCTGTGGAATTCACTGAAAAGGGCACTGTCTTCGGCTGAAGGAAGGTATTTGCTCATCGTTGGTTCGAATGAGCGGGCGGCGCGTGTTTCTGGTTGCGGTGAGGCGGTCTTGAAGAGACCAGGAATGGAACTGATATTCAGCTCTGAGAGGCACCGGATTCTTTTCGAAGCCGAAATTCGAACTGCCGGGAAAAAAATAATTCAAAATTTTACGGACGCGGGAATCGCAAGTGTCGGGGTGGTTGGGTCGGACCGAGGGATCCTGAAACGCGATAGTTCAGGGAATCTACGGTTGAGTGGAATTGGTTCACTGATCGCACTCACGCGCTCAGGAGTCGTTTCGGTACTTTTGACAGCCGGTATCGATGAGGCGGGAAAAGTGATCGATATAAGTCCCTTTCACGTAGCGGTTATTATTGATAAATTACTTCATGAAAACATAGGTAAAACGAAGGGGCAAATAGTATTGTTAATATCGAAACCAACCGACTCGGTGATGGAAAAGATGGTTGCCGGGACAGAGATCGAAATGCATGAAGTCCTTGATTTACTGGATGGATTGCCAGAGGAAGTCTGTGAATTGACGGTGCTCCACCCCAACGGGATTCGTCTTTTGACCCCATTGAAACTCGGCAAGGCTCCGGGAGCCAGGGTGAATCCGTAGAAAAATATGTGGAAAGAAAAGTGCCGTTTTTGACGTGTTTCAGGCTATTGTAGCTTGACACGTTCTAACAGGTGCAGTAGCTTAATGCCCATTCTAAGACGAGGTGCATCTCTCTTCCTCGTTAGATCACGACATCCACATTCAGGAGGAAAAAAATGAGCAGATACGCCGACCTTAAAAGTTTCGTAGATTCAATGTCAGATGACTTTTCAAAATTCTACGATAAGGGAAATAAAGCGGCGGGGACACGCGTTCGCAAAGGTATGCAGGAGTTGAAGAAAATGGCTCAGGAAATTCGCGTAGAAGTGCAGGGCAGAAAAAACGCATAGTTTGAGTCGTCAAGGTTTTTAATCAGAACCGTTCTTTACAGGATACAAAGTTTAATGGGCCGTGCGTTCGCGCATGGCCCATTTTTTATTATAGGCACACGTATTTATATATATCATTATCCGCGGCAAATATTTCATGATGACGCGACCGGTTTTTTTTGTACTCGCGAGTATGTGTATTATTATTTCCCGTCCCCTTCTCGCCCAGACGGCTGAAACCGATTCTGTGCACGCATGGAAATCGAATCTGGAAATCAGTCTTACTGGTGCGCAGGCTGGATTTGATAACTGGGTAGAGGGTGGAACGAGTTCTTTCGCCGGAAGCGCCGGACTTGATGGGTCGTGGGAGCGCACGACCCGAAAGTGGACACGGCATTATGAGATTCGTTTACGTTACGGCCTCGTAAAACAGGACACGCTTGATTTTCGTAAAGCCGAAGACGAAATATTTTTGATGGCAGCCTGGTCCGGTGAAGGATCAGATACAGAAGGGAATTTTCATCCGACGGCCGGAATAGCTTTTCGGTCACAGTTTTACAGGGGTTTTAATTTTAAAGAAAACCCCATTGATGAAAATGGACCCATACCGGTCCAAGTATCTGCTTTCATGTCTCCGGGAAAATTCCAGGAGACGCTTGGTATCACTTGGAAGCCGAGCACGTGGTTTACCCAACACGTAGGTGTCGCGTCAAAGCAGACCATAATTTTCGACGAAGAGCTTCGAGAATTATACGGTTCGGGCCCTGATGAAACCGTGCGTGTTGAGGTGGGAATTAACGCCGTAACGAGACTCGATATCGCAGTCGCAGAGAACGTGCGGTACAAGTCATCTCTCGGCCTGTTCGCAAGGTTCAATTCAACCGATATACCGGACACGCGCTGGGATAATATGATTACCATGGCCGTGAACGGATGGTTGCGAGTGACGTTCGAGTGGGTGGTCTTATTCGACGTAGATGTCAGCGATCAAGCACAGTTCAGGGAAATATTCGGAGTCGGAATCTCCTACGCGGTTCTTTAATTTGCCTTTGCGTCCTGCCGCGTTACTGGAGCCTGTTTGTTATGGAATCGTCGGAGTCGCTCTCGCACTGACTCCTCTACTGAACCGACTTCATGTCGAGTCAATGGCTGTGCTGTCGTTTGTGGGATTCTTCGTAGCGGGATTTGTGGCGCATCGAGAATTTCAACGTGTCAAGACGGCTGACGCTGTGAGGTTCAGAAAGGTGCTCGTACGTCGGTTACTGTGGCTTCTTGTTCCAGCAGCAACGCTTACGGTGGCCATGTTGTGGGCACCCAACTGCGATTATTTCCGCGGCCTCTTGTTTCTGTTTTTGTTTCCAGGTATATCCGTTGTCCTGGCGGTCTGTTTTTCGTTCTTTCTGGTGGCTTTCAAAGCTCCTTACTGGCTCCTCGTTCTTGCGGGTGTAGCCGTTTCTGTCGTGGGACCTTTATACGATATAGGGTTTCATCCCCAGTTCTACACCTATAATCATGTGTTTGGTGGTGTGTTGGGTCCCATTTATGACGAGGCTCTGGAAGTCAGGCTCGGACTTTTTATATTTCGCGGTCTGACCTTGTTGTGGGCGGGGTTGTTATTTACCCTGGGTCTTGGACGAGTAACGGTTCTTGAGCTTGTCCGGCAGCGGGCACGAGTCGGAATGCTGTTCGCCTTGTTGGCAATCGGCCTGACGTACCTTTTTTCTGCACAACTCGGGATCAATACCCCGGAGTGGTATCTGAAGTCACAATTTTCCGGACACAGGGCCACACCTCATTTTGATCTGTACTACGATAGTCGGACTGTCTCTCCACGCCGGGTCGAATTGTGGGTGCTGGAGCATGAGTATCGTTATGCTGCATTATCCGATCGCCTCCGTCTGCGCGTTCGAGACCGTATACAATCTTTCATATACACGGACGCATCGATGCGGGCCTCGCTTACCGGTGCTCGCGTGACAAGCGTAGCACCGGTGTGGTTGAGGACACCCCAGGTACACGTTCTGGCCGGGCAGATTGAGTCTGTTTTTGCTCACGAACTCGTGCACGTTTTCTCACGGGAATTCGGTCTCCCGTTGGTCCGGGCTTCGCTGGCCATCGGACTGCTAGAAGGCCTGGCCGTGGCTCTTGAACCTGTTGGTGCGGGGCCCACTCCTGCAGAAAAGGTTGCCGCATCACGACTGTTTGATGTTCGGGATGTACAATTGCTTTCAGAGCAACTCGCGTCCTCACTCGGCCCGGGTGGATTCTGGGGGG
>JACZYD010000042.1 GCA_022571255.1 Bacteroidota bacterium | reverse complement strand
AAAACGGACGGTTGAACGAATAAAAGATTCCCCACAGAGCTCGACCCGCTCCTCTTCTTCGGGCTTCACGTAACAGAAACGGAAGGGTTATGGATCGGGGAGACTCTTCGGCGAGAACCACGCCGGGGTAGGGATACTTCTCGAATGCCGGGTGAAAATTTTGAAAATGGATTTTGTCGCCAATCCAGAAATGATTCTGAAGATGGATTGTCTCGTATTTTTTCTCCTGAGTCGCGGTCGCTTTCAATACCGGTGAATTCTGAGGTAACGAACCAGCGCAGACAACCAGATTATTGTCCAGTGCCTCGTTCAGTTGATTGAGAATCGGAACGCGATACGCGGGTACAAAACGGGTGAAATAAAGTACTTTTTTATCCATT
Source organism: Bacteroidota bacterium (assembly GCA_022571255.1). Classification (GTDB taxonomy): domain Bacteria; phylum Bacteroidota; class Rhodothermia; order Rhodothermales; family UBA10348; genus N075bin62. Next base: position 25,287 of record JACZYD010000042.1, on the reverse strand, counting down.
CTCATGTGACCATGTGGTCATCAGCCGTTTGACTTTCGGTTGTCCTCTCTTCTGTAGGGCCCGATGAGGATTCTCGCAGACCGAGAGCGACGCTGCGCCAGACAATGAGAAAAACGATCGGGAAAAGGGCGGGGTGCAGTTTCTGCGAGAGAAGCGGTTGAAGGGCCAGAAGCGCAAACGCTGCCAACGCGCTTGCTCTGAAATACCATCTCCGCCAGACGGCCGGAATCCGGCTCCAGAATACGGCCGGCAAAATATGCGTTGGTAACACCCACAGCATATTCCAGTTGGCGATGCCCACGGTGTGCGCAGAAACGAACCACACGAAAGCAAGGATCAGCCCGGCCGCACCTGCCACCCCGAACAGGAAACGAGCGGCAATTCCAATCGGTGGGAAAGCGCCGCGATTATGAAACGGGGCGGCGAATCCGTGGTTGTTTATATAAAAACGTCTCAGGTCAAGCCCGATCCAGAGTAGCGCAATCAGTGCGAAAATCCACAAAAGAGTCAGGTCCTGATGCTCGGCGAAACTGGCGCCCGCGACCCAGGAGAGCGTGTCAGTCCGCGATACAAGTGGCGCGGAACGGGCCGGTTCGTCGCCGGCTTGCGGCACGAGCACCACAGCCTTTTCGAACGCATTCATCAGTTCCAAAGGCAGAAACGAACGCTCTTCATAGGTTGAAGGCTTATCCAGCGTAGATCCAAGTACCATCGCGATGCCCAGGTCGTAGAACACGCGATGGTTCAGATAGGGCTGAAGGAGTTCGCGAAAAGTTTCCCGTGGCGCGGCGGTGGAGTCCAGACGAATCCTCGCACCATCGACAGCCCGAATCCTGTCCAAAAGAATCGTTGCACAGTTCTCGAAAAGAAAGTCATACCGGTACGTCCGATTCTCAGGTCTTGCATTTATTTTGAGCGTCCTGTATAGATTTTGTATCTGCTCCGGCGAGAGCCGAAGTTTTTGTTCTACGACGGAGCGCCGTTCGATCGCCGCCCCTCGCATCAGGCCTTCCATCGATCCGACACTCAATACATAGTTCAGCTTACCATAAATGAATCGCGGAATGAAATAAGGGTCCGTACTGTCAAAGGTGCCGTAGTTAAACACAATATCGTAGCCGTTTGTCGGATCGTGGAATCGGTACGTACTGTGCCCGAAAGCCGCATAGATGGCATCTCCCGGATAAATGGTCAGCAGCGAAATGCGCGTGTCCGAAGAAAGTGAATCCGGCAACTGAGCGCGCGCGACAGTCCCGAGTCCGCCGCAGATCAGCACAGACAAGGCGAACACGATCAACGCACGGGTACGATTTTCATCGGATCGAGCCACTTTGCCGCGAGTCCTCACAAAAATGCTGTAGTGGAGTCTGTATCTTGAAGGTTTGAAAGGCATGAGTACAAAATAGACAGAAATCCCGGACAGATCTTGAACAGAAAAGAACGCGCGGAAAAAGTTCTTGCCGGGTTACGGGCGGTGATCAAAGAAAGGACGACTGAGCTCAAACACGTTAACCCGTACGAATTGCTCGTTGCGACAATTCTTTCCGCGCAGTGCACCGACGAGCGCATCAATAAGGTTTCCCCCGCTCTGTTCCTCGCGTTTCCTACCGTGCAACACATGGCAGCGGCCGCAGTGGATGAAATATTTCCTTTCATTCGATCCGTTTCGTATCCCAATAACAAATCCCGGCACCTGGCAAAGATGTCGAGAGAAATCGTTTCGGACCACGCTGGACACGTTCCTGAAACAGTTGCGGGGCTTGAGAGCCTTACCGGCGTAGGCCACAAAACCGCGCAGGTTGTCGCCGGTGTTGCGTTTGGTGTGCCTACTCTGGCTGTTGATACGCATGTATATCGTGTGGCACATCGAATTGGCCTCGTTCATAATGCAAAAACGGTCGTTCAGGTCGAGCGCCAGTTAAAAAAACTCCTCCCCCTGCAGGACTGGACCGATATGCATCATGTTCTGATTCTGCACGGTAGATATCGATGTACGGCGCGCAGGCCGGGCTGTGAGCTTTGTCCGATTGTCCGGGAATGCCAATATTATGAACGCCTTCAACAACTCCCGGTGTCTCGCACCGGACTCGATCCACGAAAGGGTCGCTACTATTGTGCCACACGCAATCACTATTTCGAAAAAGGAGACCTGATATCTGACCGCTCGGGTACCGAGCAAGTTTCCTGTCCGCGGTGTGGTTCTATGAATGTCTTCGAAACGCGGTCGGGGAAGACCACAAAAAAGGTCAAAGACTATCGTATTTAAAAATCAACCGCGTTTACAAACACACATTTCCAAACCAGCGTTTTAAAGTAACATCTTGAAAAAACATATTCTGATCATACTCGACGGGTACGGGATAGCGGAAGACCCGAGCGTGTCCGCCATTGATGCCGCAAAGAAACCCTTTCTGGATCATCTTTTCAGCACGTATCCCAGCGGAACGCTCTCTGCGTCAGGGCTGGACGTGGGTCTGCCTGATGGTCAGATGGGAAACTCGGAGGTGGGGCACATGAATCTGGGAGCGGGGCGGATTGTGTATCAGGATCTGACGCGTATAGATGGCGCGATTAAAGACGGCAGCTTTTTCAAACTCGACATCCTGCTCGATACTTTCCGCCGAGTACGCGACACCGGTTCGCGCCTCCATCTCCTTGGGCTGTTTTCTGATGGCGGGGTGCACTCCCACATAGATCACTCGATTGCGTTGACACGTCTTGCGGCGCAGCAAGGATTGGCTGCCAACCAGGTATTTCTGCATGCGTTTACGGATGGAAGAGATACCGATCCGCACGGCGGCCGCGAGTATGCAGCTGCTTATGAGGCTGCGATCCGCGAGACAGGTGTTGGTCGACTGGCCTCGGTCATCGGGCGGTACTGGGCCATGGACCGGGACAATAGATGGGACCGGACCGAGAAGGCCTACCGTTTGCTGGTAAACGGGGAGGGTGAACATTTTGAAACCGCTGACGATGCGCTGGCATCCTCATACGCCGCCGGAGTCACGGACGAATTTATCGAACCCATGGTGCTGGGCACCGAACAGGCAATTGCGGAAAGCAGAATTCGGACGGATGACACCGTGCTGTTTTTTAATTTTCGCGCCGACAGAGCAAGGCAATTGACGGCTGCCCTTACGTCGCACTCGTTCTCCAATTTTGACAGGAGCGTGACTCACGTCGCCCACTATGTGACCTTCGCTCAATACGCACCGGAATATGCGTTCCCGGTTGTTTTTCCGCGAGTCGACCTCAGGAATACACTGGGAGAAATCATCGCGGCGCAGGGCAACAAACAACTTCGCGCGGCGGAAACGGAAAAGTATCCACACGTCACCTATTTCTTCAGCGGGGGCCGCGAAGATCCATTCGAGGGTGAGGATCGCGCGTTGATTCCATCTCCCAAAGTAGCGACGTACGATTTGCAACCGGAGATGAGCGCTCCGGAACTGGCCGCACGAGTCGCATCACAAATTGCTGAAACAGCTTATCAGTTTGTGATTCTGAATTTTGCCAATCCGGACATGGTGGGCCATACCGGAGATTTCGCGGCAACAGTTGCTGCCGTCGAAACCATTGACAAATGTACACGCATCGTTGTAGAGTCGGCGCTTTCCAACAACTATTCGATATCGATCATAGCCGACCACGGAAACGCGGACAAGATGCGAAATGAAGATGGTTCATCACACACGTCTCATACAACGGCGCTGGTCCCGCACCTGATCCTAAGCCAGGGGTTTTCCGGTCCCGTCAAGCCGGGAATTCTGGCCGATGTGGCCCCCACAATTCTTTCTATTCTGGGGGTCGAGATTCCCAAAGAAATGACGGGTTCTGTACTGATCTGAGCTGTATTGGACCGAGCTGAGCTGAGCATACCCGATCCGCCCTCAGAGCAGAGCACAACCGATCCGCCCTCAGAGCAGAGCACAACCGATCCGCCCTCAGAGCTGATGCGAACACCCGGTTTATCTGGTTTCAATCAGGTATGGCATGCGTGCCAATACTTTGCCGTTGGCCCCTATCAGATCCGAAAGGTGATTCGATGTTTTCATGAGGTGATTCGCAGCATCAGAACCGCTGACCGAAAAAACCACTCGCACCAGCGCGCGGACCAGCGGCTGACTGAATCGCTCCAGAAATCCGCGAGGGGTCGAATACACGCGAATTCCGAGTTGGTCAGCATCGATGCCGGCTGCTTCGACGGCCAGTTCTATAGCCCGGTCCAGGCCACCCAGTTCATCGATGAGGCCTCGCTCTTTCGCGGCCATCCCTGTCCAGACGCGGCCCTGGGCCAGGCGATCCACATCGTCGACCTCAAGATCGCGAGCGTCTGCAACCAGGCCCAGAAAAGCACGGTAGATCTGATCTGTGGATCGTTGTAACATTGCCCGCTCTTCCGTTGAGAATGACCGCAGCCCTGAATACATGTCGGCATACGGACCCGATTTTACGCCGTCATAGTTGATTCCGAGTGTTTCGTCCATGAAACCGGACGCATTGAACATCAGAGAGAAGACACCGATTGATCCGGTCAACGTGAGCGGCTCGGCAACCACGGTTTGAGATCCCATCGCCATCCAGTATCCACCCGAGGCGGCCACATCGCCCATGGAAATGACGACAGGTAGCTCCTGAGCGGCCTCCCGGATTTCACGAAGCATGGCGTCAGCGGCCGGAGCCACGCCACCGGGAGAATTGATGCGTATTACGATGGCCTTTGTACGTTTGCTCCGTCGCGCACGCCGGATTGCGTCCATAAACGTTTCCGAACCGACGGTTTTTCCTCCCAGAAAGGGGTTGGGCACGTCCGAAGATTTTCCCGGCATGATAGATCCGACAGCATAGACGACGGCAACTTCGTCGGGTCCTCGTTTCATGCTTTTTCTTGAATCGCGCGCGTACGAGTTGAAGGAGACCGTACGCAGTTTATCATCGGGATCCAGGCCCGCGCTCAGGGCAAGACTCCTCCTTACCTCATCATCATAGCGAAGTCCGTCCAGAAGCCCCGATTCAAGGGCATCTTTCGCAGTTATTGTTCCATTGTTATCCATCTGTCGACGAATATATTCCGGTTCCAGGCCTCGAGACTCCGCTACATCCCAAACAAACGTGTCGGTAATATCGTCCAGAATCGCTTGCAGCTGATCTCGATTATTGTCAGACAGATTTGTACGAAAAAACGGTTCTACGGCACTTTTGTACGTGCCCGCGCGCACGACTTCGACCTTGATATGGAGTCGATCAAGGAGGTTTTTATAAAATTCTACGGTCATCGCGAAACCATTCATTTCTACCATTGTGTGTGGATCCGCAAAAATGGAATCAGCTACTGAAGCAAGGTAGAGTGCCTTTTCAGGGAGAGTGAATGATTTTCCGGACGCAATGATCGGTTTACCGGATTCCTTGAATCGTAAGCGCCCTTCGGATTGTCTGAAGGCTTGCCCACGACGAACTGACGTTGCCTGTTCTCAGCCAGAGGGCCTTTATCCTGTCGTCTGAACCCGCCCGCTTGAGAGATTCCGTCAGATCATACAGTCCGTACGCCGATTCGCCTCCGAAACTCTGGGCGAAAGGATCTCCTGAAACGACCTCCGGGACGGTTCCAGATAGATCAAGCAGTAGAACAGAGTCAGATCTGATCGGACCGGCGGAGCGGGAAGCGCTCCCGATCAGGACGGCCATCATAATCAGACCGAAGATAAAAACGCCTCCCAGGGCGATGAAAGTGCCGAGCATATTGGCGGCTACGGCAGTAAGAAAACGCATCTAATCAGCAGAATATTGTTGTTGGACGTGGGATATCTTGTAGACGTACCCCGGCGCATGTAAGTTCGGTCGGCAATAGAACAGAGCGAGTCATGGATCAGGTTTTCCGATACGAAATTCCAGTGTTACATCCGATACTGGTCCATTTTCCAATTGTTCTTGTGATTCTGGCCACGATTTTTGCGCTTCTGTGGTTACTCCGAAATCAGGTTGAATCACTCCTCACCAGTGCGTGGATTCAGTTGTTCGCATTAATCATGGCCATCAGCGCATATCTCACCGGAGAAGAAATGAAAGAACGAAGTGAGGGGGTGCCCATAGTCGATACCCTGGTCGAATTGCATGAGGATGCCGCGCTTGTTTCCACGTGGTTGGTTGGCTTTGCTCTTGTGGCGCTGGTTTCGGCCATTTTTTTTCAACGACGGGATATTTCAACGATCTGCGCCCAGCCCGGCTCACGACTCTGGATTCGCGTTGTTGTTTTTTTGATCGTATTTCTGGCGCTGGTCTCCATCTGGTGGACCGCGCATATTGGCGGTACAATGGTCTGGGGTACGACCAGATAATACACCAGGAACCGGGCACCTCGATATCGTTGCCGGCACGTCGTAGTCATAAAAAAGGACTGGAACCGGCACGTTTCTGTCGCACGTATGGAGTTGGAGATCGAGTACAGCCACCGGGTGATTTATGCCGACGAAAATTCCGCCGAACTCGAAATTCGCATTGAGCGCATACACACATATACCGAGGGTAAATTCTATGGCAGTATTTCGTCGATTCCTCACGAACTCTCGACGGTACATGCACGCGCCCTCGGCAGATGGCAGGATAGAATTCGATCGGGAGCTTTATCTGCTCGGTGAATTGCAGCGCGTCGAAGAACGGACCTTGGCAACTGACGGGCTGCATCGTGCCGCGCTGGACTACCCAGGGGCGGCGCACTCACATTCCGCCCGTTTCGGAAACTCCGACTTGAGCGCGGGGTAGGAGAATCGATCTTACAGACCTTTATTGTGGTGAAAACGCACTCATTTCTTACAAGCTCCCCTCGTTTTACTGAGCGAGAAGGAAAAATTCTTCATCTCGTTGTGAAGAGCTTTATTGAGACCGCAGGTCCGGTTGCGTCGCGCTTTTTGACTGTTCGTTACGATCTGGGTCTGAGTTCGGCGTCGATACGCAATACGTTGAATAATCTGGAATCAAAAGGTTATCTGAGTCATCCCCATACGTCGGCGGGTCGAATTCCGACGAACCAGGGCTACCGGGCGTTTGTAGACTCATTGATGGAATCCGCAGTGTTATCCAGAGGTGAAAAGCGGTTGATGCGGACCCGTTTGATGGCAGTCCAAGACGATACGGATGCCCTGATAAGGGAAAGCTCGCGTATACTTGCCCGACTTGCAGGTCTTCTGGGTGTTGTTTTGAGTCCGCGGTTTACATCAGGTATTCTCGAGAGACTCGAAATTGTCCCGGTGTCTTCGGACAGAGTCATGTTTGTGATCAGCGTGCAGGGTGGCCTGATTCGGACCATCGTATTGAACATTGTGGTCGGGCTGCGGAGGCATCATCTCGACCGACTTGTGGAACTGCTGAACGAGCGACTGGTGGGACTTTCTCTCGACGAAATACGGTGTACCTGCGCCGAACGCGTCATGGATCTGAAAGACGAACAATCAGGAATTGTGCAGCTGATCCTCAATGATTCCGGGGCCTTGTTCAGCGACGATCCGGAGTCAAGGGGAATGCAGGTTGAAGGGACGGCCTATATTCTCGCTCAACCCGAATTTGATGAAACAGACAGTATGAGAGGTCTGGTTTCCCTCATCGATGATGCACCACTGATTCGCAGGCTCGTTGAGGAGCACGATTTTGAAGGAGTCGGGGCCGTGGAGAAAGCACGAGTCGCAATCGGCGGCAATGAAGTCGCGACCGGTTCCGACGATACGAATAACGTCAGGAATCTGTCAATAGTGTCTGCTCGCTACCATCGAAGCAACATGAAGGGCACGATCGGCGTTATCGGGCCGACACGCATGGATTACGCGCGTATTATTGCTCTGGTTGAAGGAATGGCAGTGATAATGAGCTGGCCGACAAGCACATCCAGTCGTTCAAATCGAGCCTGAAACCCGGCACGATACTTCCTGTATTCATATAGAGCTTGGCGCGCAGAACAAATTATTTCGGAGAGAATGAAATCAGAAACGCTCAATCATGAACACGAAGACGTGAAAACGTCTGAGGTGGAAGAAAATCTTCCAGTGTCTTCCGATAATAATGTGGATTCGATCGATGCAGAATCGGTCGATGCGGATTCCACCGCTGCAGAATCGGTCGATGCGGATTCCACCGCTGCGGATTCGGTCGATGGCGTGTCAACCGGTGCGGATTCGGTCGATGGCGTGTCAACCGGTGCGGATTCGGTCGATGGCGTGTCAATCAACGTGGACCCTGATGAAGCGGGCGATGATAATGCGGATCTTATTGACGAGGATTTACAGGACAGTGCAACCTCACGCGAACAGGGAGAAGATGCCGATATTTCTCTTGAAAAACAGTTGATTCAGGCAACAGATCAAATCAAAAGACAAGCGGCTGAATTCCAGAATTATCGCCGGCGAACAGAAATTGAGAAGCGTCAGATGGTTTCCATCGGGAAAAGTCTCGTCCTGGAGAGGTTGCTGGACGTATTCGATGATCTGCAGCGATCGGTGATCGCTGCGCAAGACGCCGAACCGGAGGCGGAAACTGCGCAGACACACGACGCTCAGAAGTCATTCGAATCACTCCGGTCCGGACTTGAACTGGCACATCAAAAATTGATGGATGAACTCAAGAAGCTGGACGTTGTGGTGATAGAATCTATTGGGCAGGTGTTCGATGAAGAAATTCACGAGGCTGTAATGCAACAACCGGCGACGGAAGGCAAAGAGACTGGAATTGTTCTGGCAGAGATTCAGCGAGGATTCAAACTGGGTGACCGGGTCCTTAGACACGCGAAAGTAGTCGTGTCGAGTTAGGCCTGTCAGCAGGCTCTACGGTCAACCCGCTATCACACGAATGAGAGACTATTACGACATACTCGGAGTCGAAAAGGGCGCTTCTGCTGAGGAGATAAAAAAGGCTTATCGCAAGCAGGCACTGCAGTATCACCCTGATCGTAATCCCGGCGACAAGAGCGCTGAAGACAATTTCAAATCGGCTGCCGAAGCGTACGAAATTCTCAGCGACCCGTCCAAACGACAACGATACGACCGTTTCGGCCACGCCGGCGTCCGGGGTAATGGAGCCGCGGGTGGATCCGGTTTTCATGATATCAATGACATATTCGGTGCGTTCAGCGATATCTTTGGAAGTGGTGGCAGTATTTTTGATGACGTTTTCGGGGCACAAAGCCGGCAAAGTCGTGGCAGGGGTCATGGGCGTCCGGGAAGTGATCTCAGAATCAAACTTCCGTTGACGCTCGAAGAAATTGCTGAGGGGGTAGAGAAGAAGATCAAGGTTCCTAAATATGTACCATGTAAATCCTGTGAGGGTAGAGGTGCCGCTGACGGGAATAACAGCTATGCAACCTGCGCGACGTGTCAGGGTGCGGGCGAAGTACGGCACGTTACCCGTTCTGTTTTCGGACAATTCGTGAACGTTCAGGCGTGCTCGACATGCCGAGGAGAGGGTCGCATCATCAGGAACAAGTGTTCTATATGTGCAGGAGAGGGAAGAGTCAAATCAACCGAAACGATGGACGTGAACGTTCCCCCCGGCGTGCTTGAAGGTCACTATCTGACGCTGAGGGGAGCCGGCAACGCCGGGATTCGCGGTGGACAAGCTGGCCATCTCCGCGTTGAAATCATCGAGAAACGGCATGAGCATTTTACACGAGAGGGGCTGGACCTGTTTCACGATCTTTACCTTTCGTTTCCGGATGCCGCCCTGGGTACAGAGGTAGAAGTGCCCACACTCAGAGGGAAAGCCAGACTTCAGATCGATGCTGGAATCCAGTCAGGTAAGATATTGCGTATGCGTGATCGGGGAATTCCTGATATCGAAAGTAGCAGGAGGGGAGACCAGATGGTTCGAGTCCACGTCTGGACACCCGTCAACCTTGGCGATGCGGAGAAAGAGATGCTTGAAAAAATTCGTTTTTCAGGTGCTTTTACTCCGCGGCCGGAAGAAATAGCCGCCGACGACAGGTCTTTCTTCAGCCGCGTAAAGGACGTATTTACTTGAGCAATCCTGGAATGAAGGACGGAATCAGTTCTGACTCGTTTCGCCATGGGATGCGACATGTACCTTCGGTGGTTACGGTCGTGACCATGGGGGATGACAAAGGGGTACAAGGTATTACCATCGGTTCGTTTGTGAGCCTGTCCATGGATCCTGCTCTGGTGTGTTTCAATGTGCAGAAGTCGATTGGTATCCATGATCGAATGATCGAGGCTTCTGGTTTTGTCGTTCACGTCCTCAGGGAAGATCAGTCAGCCTTGTCTGATTGGTTTGCGCGTTCCGACATTGAAGCTGATGATCAGTTCAAGAGTCTTCGGTATCAAATGGCGCCCAATGGAGCACCACTCCTGGAGGATTTCCTGGTGCGCTTCGTGTGCGAACGATATGATGTTCTGGCCGGGGGCGACCATTCGATTCTCATCGGCAAAGTGTTTGATATCACAGAAGGAGAAATGGGTCGCCCGGTTGTATATCACCAGAGGGGGTATCACGGTGTAGGACGCCATATCGCCGGTCATGAACATGTGCACGGTGATGAGCGAGGCAACGATTGATTTGCCGGCCACGAGAGAGTCTCTCCAGCAATTCCGGTTCCAAAAAGAGCAAAATCATACCGTACCGGGTCGTGCGGATCAAGTAATCGACATGCAGCTGTTAATTCGAGCGCTGCGCGCCAGTCGTTACTTTTTCGTTTCAGAATCCCGATTGCCCGCGCTTGCCTTCCCGAGTGTACATCCAGCGGTACTATGAGTTGATCGGGTTTTATGAATTTCCAGATACCCAGATCAACCGGTCCGCCTCGCACCATCCACCTGAAAAACATGCAGAGTCGTTTGCATGCGCTTCCTGCCGAAGGACGCGGAAGGTGTTTTCTCATACGCACGGGCATTTCTTCCGGGCTGCGAAGCAGCGTGCTGCTGAGCGCTTCGATCGCCGGACCTATGTGTTGATCATTTTGTGTGATGTGAGATTCGCACAAAGCGGCGATGGAGCCGTACTCGTCCAATATGGATTGAATGCCTCGAACCAGAGACACGGCGTCTGCAGGGAGAAAGGTACGATGACCAAATCCCGAGAGAGGGTCGCCCGCACGATCGGGTGAATATCCCGAGACGAATTCGTATGGGCGAAACCCCATTCTTTCACAGAGATCACCCAACTTCGACAACATGACATCACGCCGTCCCCACGCAAGGACAGCAGCGAACAATCCGATAATCTCCTGGTCTTGGGCAGAATCGAACGCGCGAGGAATGCTTACCGGATCACCGTCGATAAATGAGACACGTTCATATTTCGATGTGATTGCGTCCAGATAGGACTTGAGCGTGGTCATTGTGAAGAGCGAGCTGAAAAGTCACCATTCGGCAAACGCTCAAAAAGCGAAGACACTGCTCGAATATCCACATTTCCGCCACTCACCACGACCCCCACCCTCGCGCCGGACGCAGCAACTTTTTTCTCTATCAGTGCAGCGAGGGCCAGTGCGCCTGTTGGTTCGATGACGATTTTCAACCGTTCCCAGACGATGGCCATTGCTGAAATGATGGATGCCTCAGAGACAGTTACCATATCGTCCACATATTGCCGAATAATCGGGAACGTAATATGGCCCAGGTATGGGGTACGGGCGCCGTCCGCGACAGTATCCGGATTATGTACCGTCTGAATCGTACCCGAATGAAAGCTTCGTGTTGCATCATCGGCAGCGGCCGGCTCTACGCCGATCACTCTGCAATCCGGATTTACGTGCTTCGTCGCGATTGCGCAGCCGGACAGCAGCCCTCCTCCACCGCAGGGAGCAAGCAGATAATCGAGTTCTTCAATCTGGGTATGAAATTCTTTGCACACCGTTCCTTGTCCTGCAATTACATCCACATGATTATAAGGGGGAATAACGGGCAGCCCTCTTTTTGTGGAAATTTCTGCGGCAAGAATTTCGCGAGTGGTTTCTGACTTATCATAGAATATAATTTCGGCGCCATATTCCTCGGTCGCTTGCTTCTTGATTACCGGGGCGTCGACCGGCATGACAACGATTATCGGGATGCCGAGAATCGCACCCGCGTGTGAGAGTGCCTGGGCATGATTTCCAGAGGAATACGTCAGTACTCCATTTTTACACGTGTTCGAGGGGAGTCTTGACAGCGCATGGAAAGCTCCACGAAATTTAAACGATCCGGTACGTTGAAAATTTTCACATTTCAGGAATACGTCTGCGTCACACACGTGATTCAGATACGAAGACGTATGAACGGGCGTCAGCCGTGAATGTCCGTCAAGGACTCTCGCGGCGTGCTCAATATCAATAGACGATTCAACCGGAGCTGTTTCGCTTGAAAACGGGTGGCCAATTTGTTCAGGCTTCTTCAGCTGCACTCGCGGTTTCTTCCTCCGATTCCTCCGAATCCGTCTCCACTTCGACTTCTCCAGAATCCACGCGTTCAATGCGAATCTCGACATCACTTACCAGAGCGGCAATCGCTCCGATTGCGGCCAGCGTGGGCGCCAGGAAAATGGCGGCTGTCGCTCCACCCACACCGATCGTCAGCGGGAACTCGATCAGGGTACGGCCATCCTTATGCAGGCTGACCCGCCGTGCGTCGCCTTCCTCAATGACCTCCTTCACTTTGTCGAGGATCTGACCGCCTTTCATTTTGATTTTTTCGATGGTAACGCGTGTTCGGTCTTTTTCAGTCATAATTCTGGTACTCTCTGTTTCGGACTTGGCAAATATCAATCTTTACACAAAATACGCTTCGGGCGAACAGGTGTTGCGATTCGGACCGTAAGGAGAGTACAGAACAGGCTCGTAGCGCACCGTATAAGCGCCTTCATATTAACTTCACGCCTGATTCTTTAAGTCCTTCCTTTCCTCATCCGATACGTCATTCAGATCGGTTTATTCTGAATTTTTATTCGTTCGGAAAAACTTCTTTTTTTGCTAACAAGACCATGGAGGTTCACCAATGGGTCAGCAGCAACTTCTTCTCTTAGTCCTCGGTATCGTTATCGTCGGTTTGGCCGTCGTAGTAGGTATCCAGGCATTCAGTGAAAATCAGAAAAAAGCCAACGCCGACGCGCTTGTAAACGATGTGATTCGCATCGCTTCCGACGCCCAGGCTTGGAAACTCAAACCACAGGCTTTTGGTGGCGGTGCCAATGTAAACGGTTGGGAGAATCTCTCGCTTCAGCAGCTCGGTTACACCGTTGGTAACAACGACTATACCGCTCATACAGCTGAAGACGACGAGTACGAAAACCTGAACGGTACGTTTGAGATTAGTAATGCAGGTGGCACTCTTACGATTATAGCTACCAGTTACGACTCAGGTGGCAGCAATCCGATTAATGTCGTCACGACAACGGTAGACGGTACAGAACCTGGTGACATCAATACTGTGATCACTAACGGCTAGTAGTTAGTATCGTAGGCACTACGCTAAGCTTGGCGAATCAACTGATTCGCTTCAGCAGAGATTAAATGGCGATCCCGAAATCGGGGTCGCCATTTTTTTGGTCATGCTGATTTCGACGTTAAGTGTCGCGGCAATCGTCGATACAGAATTCAGTGAAAAGCATCAAGATCAAAAGTCATAACCGTTGAAAGCTATCACGATTTAAAACCACTTCGACAGAGGGCGGAATCCGCACATGTTACAGGGAATGTTTTTTATCCCTGGCGCAATTACCCTGGAGGTCAGGACACATGGCAGTAAAGGAGTTCAAGTTTACAGGTACGAGTTCGAACGGAAAACTTGTACAGGGAACCGTGTTTGCACCGAACGTAAAGTCGGCGCAGAAAAAGGTCGACGACCTTGCGGTTCGACATGAATTTCAAACGAGAGATCTTCAGCGAAGGCAGACTTATTTATACAAGGTTCGACACCCGAACGGGAAAGTCGTAAGCGGTGAACAGAAAGCGTTTTCGTCTGAGGAGATCACCAGTGCTCTTCAAAAAATGGGCCTTGAGGTTCTCAGGGTTAAAAAGAAACTCGTCACGTTTCAACGGAAACCGCCGACGGGTGATATGATCATGTTTGTCCGGCTCTCCGCCAATCTGCTCAAAGAGAAGCTGCCGTTTGACGAAGTGCTGAACCTTCTGGTAAACGATGTGTCGTCGGCCAGTCTCAAGCAGGTTATCCGGGATTTGAACAGCGATTTGAAATCCGGCATGGAGGCGCAGCAAGCCTTCATGAAACACCAGCACATGCTTGGCAAGTTTACCGCTTATATGCTTGGAATCGCTTCACAAACGGGTAACATGCCGGAGATTTACGAAGCGACGGCAAAATTTCTTGAGCGCCAGAATGAATTCAAAAAGACGCTCAAAAGTGCGATGATTACACCTGCAATCACACTCGTCGTACTGGTCATGGTGTTCGTCTGGTACATCTGGGTGATTTTTCCGGAAACTGCTGGGCTGTTCGAGGGATTTGGAATCGAGCTTCCACCGCTGACCACCAATACGCTGGCGTTTGCCAAATGGATGGACAATAATTATGGTTGGGTGATGCTGGTGGCGTTCGGTTCGCTGGGCGCTCTCGTTGCGTTTATAAAGTCCAACCGGGGAATTTTCTGGATGCACAAAAACCTGATTCGCATTCCGTCGATCGGGTCGTTATTGCACAAGCTCAACATCGAGATATTCTGCCGTGTATTTTCCGTGCTTTATTCTGGCAGTGGAGATAATATTACTGTGATTAAAGTAGCTGCCGAGGCGTGTGGGAATCGGTATATGGAATACCAGATAAAAACCGTCACCATTCCCATGATGGTCGCGCAGGGCGCCGAACTCGTGCATTCGATGGAGGCCGCCGGTGTCTTCACACCGATGGTGCTTGCACGGTTCCGAGCTGGTGCGGAAACCGGAAATGTCCGCGACAGTGCTCGACAGATGGCCGACTACTACGAAAAGGAGACGACCTTGAAGCTGGCCAGCACCATCGAAATGATTCAGACCTTGGTGGCTCTCATCATTACGTTAGCGATTATGGGTCTGACGATTCTTTCCTCTGAGTTGGCGCTGATCTCGCCGTCGACACAAGACTTTATGAACTCCGCCGGATGATTACCTGCCCGGATCCAACCCCGAAGTTACAATGAGTATTTTCAGCAAAAAGAAAGTCAGGCAAGCTCGACGCACGGAAGGCGAAAACCGTCCGGAGCCTCAGGATCAAGATTCCCCCGACGAATCTTCAGCAACGTTGGGCCCTCGCACGGATCGCGCACCCCGGTCAACAGGCAGCCGGGGAAAGAAATCGAAAAAGAAAATCGCGATCAAGCTCTCGGCGGAAGAGCGCAAAGAGCTGGCAGAGGCAACACTCCGAAAACACGGCGAGAACAAATCATCAGAGGCTGACGCCGTCGTTCCGGTCACGGATCGGAGGACGCGAATGCTTCTGGAGAGGAAGATTGTGACCTCTCCGCAAGTCGAAGAGGCGCTCGAACGTGGAGCTGATACGGAAAACCTGTGGAGGTTGATCGTCGATGTAAATGGTGTTGATACGACCGCTGTGTACGCGGCGATTGCACAAGATGCAGGTATTCATACCTTTCAGTATCTGGATGCGGTGCCGTCAAGAGAGTTTATGGAAGAACTGATTCCGATTATCGGCGACGAAGTGCTGCTCGCTTTGCTCGATGCAGGATTGTTGCCGGTTGAGCAGGAACCAGGCCTTGAAAAGGCGCCATCTCGCCTGACCGTGGCTACGCACGATCCAACACATCCCGATTTTCAGGATGTCGTGCAGGATCTGCCTTTCCAGGTAATTTGTAATTACGCCTCTGAATCGGAATTGGCCGAGCGCCTGGATACCGCGAGGGGATGGATCACGAATATTTCCCGCTATGGCACTGCGCCCGTCACGGCTGACGGGCCAGTTTCCACCTCGACCAACGGTTCCGCGAATACTGACACGGATGCAATTATCGACCTTGGAACGTATGGCGTTGAAGGTGGCTTTTCGATCGATCCGAAAAAGACCGAAGCTGTTTCGGATACGCCTGAAAAGAAGCAGCAAACCGAGAGCGCGGCAACCGAAGGTCGACACAGCCCTTCCTCCGACCCTCCGAAGGCTCAGCCGAATCGAGTGGACGCTGAGCCGTCGGATACAAAATCTGTACGTCGCGGCAATGCTTTGGTCGTAAAAGACCGCGTACTCGATTGGCTGCTGCGAAAGGGCGTCGTGACGACCGACCAGATTCGAATCGCTCAAGAAGAAACGAAGACCGACGGCAGCAAGGACGCATCCTGGCGTTATCTGGCGGAAATGGAGGGTGTCAGCAAAGAGGATGTTTTCCGAGAGGTGGCGGGTCTGTATGCGTTCAAGACTGCCGTGATTAAGGAGGGTATTCCTGACCATGACTTTGTTCTGCTTACCATGGAAACGATTGTCGAGACTCGCCAGGAGGATCTCATCAATGCCATGCTTTTTCCGTATGAATATTCCATCGATACGGTGACGGGCACAGGACGGATGGTATTCGTAACCCATGACCCGACTCGACCGGATATCAACACATTGTTGCACCAGCTTGACCTTGGGCGCTTTGAAATTCAATATGCCTCGGAATCAGAGATCAATAAGCTGCTGCTTGAAATCTTCCCGAAACGGAATGAATATCTGGAGAAGCTTTCCAGCGAAGGGTCGGCATTTGACCTGGGAACGAGTCATGAGGACGATAAGAACGTAATGATTGATGAGGACGCACTGGAGGCTGAAATGTCTCGGTCGAACCTCATAAACCTGTTTGAGGCGTCACTCATTGAAGCGGTGCGGCAAAGCGCTTCCGACATCCATATTTTCCCGAATCCAAAACGGCAGATAGAAATTCATTTTCGTCGCGACGGAAGGCTGAAGAAGTGGCATACGGAAGAGAATGTCCACCCGGAAGCTTTTCTGGCCGTCGTAAAAGATAATTCCTCCGGTGTTGACCGGTTCGAACGAGATAAAGCACAGGACGGTTTTATTCAGCGCATTATTGACGATACGCTGATTCGTTTTCGTGTATCGATACTGCCCGTAGCCTCCGCGAACGTGGAGATTCGTGCCGAAAGTATCGTCATCCGAATCCTTGATGACCGTAAGGTGCTTACCGATCTCAGTGCTTTGGGAATGCTGGAGGTGGCAAAAGAACGGTTCGATAAGGCGATCCGTCAACCCAACGGAATGATAATATTGACCGGTCCCACGGGATCCGGGAAAAGCACCACGCTGGTAGCATCTCTTTACCAGGTCATTACGCCGGAAGTAAACGTTCTCACCGTAGAGGACCCCGTTGAGTATATCATCAAAGGTGTAAGGCAGATCAAGCTGAGTCACAAACTGACACTGGATTTGGCGTTAAGATCCATTTTGCGGCACGACCCTGATATTGTCATGGTGGGCGAGATGCGCGATCAGCAAACGGCAGAACTTGCAATTAAACTGGCCAATACGGGTCACCTGACGTTTTCGACATTACATACGAACGACGCGCCTGCCGCTGTGAGCAGGCTTTATAAAATGGGCATCGAACCGTTTCTGATTGCCTATGCAATAAACCTGATTGTTGCACAACGACTCATTCGAACGCTTTGTCCTGACTGCCGACAGATCGATAAAGACCCCGATCGTGTTTTGATGAAATCGCTGGGATGGAGTGAGTCGGATATTGACGATATGACCTTATTCAAATCCAATCGAGGGAGTGGTTGTACGACGTGCTCGAGCCTGGGTTATAAAGGGAGACGTGCGCTGTGTGAGACACTTTATTTCTCAGACAAGATCCGACACATGATCGCCGGTTCTGAAGGTATGGTTGACGAAGATGCCATCCGTGACGTGGCCATGGAGGAAGGTATGCTCACGCTTCAGGACTCGGCCCGAGTTCTGGTTTCGATGGGTGCAACCTCGGTAGACGAGATGTTGAGGGTGACCGGATCAAGCTGATTCCGCTATGAGGTCGATTTTTGCTCCACCTCGTTTCATGGAATCGCGAGCAGCATCCAGGATTTGAACAACCCGCACGCCATTCTCGGCGTCACTCAGAGGTGTGGTTCCATTCAACACGGATTGGACGAAGTGCTCACATTCGTTTAGAAGAGGTTCTTTCATGGGGATCTGAGGAATGGAGATGTCTCCAGAGCGAACCGTCATTACAGTAGCATAATCGACAACAGGCGATACGCTGGAGGCGATATCCACACCTTTGTCGTATAACCTCACTTTTTCAACTCCTTCCACGTCGTCTATTACCGCCATGCGCCGGCTTCCCACTACGGTTATTTTGCGCACCTTATGAGGATCCAGCCAGCTTGTGTGCAGGTGCGCCAGTTTGCCATCCTCGAAATACACGGTGGCGAACACCACGTCCTCCACGCCGGGCTGCAGATATGCCTGACCCTGTGCAGAAACGGCAACAGCCCGGTTTCCAATGAAATCGAGTGCTACGGAAATGTCGTGCGGTGCCAGGCTGTCGAAAGCATTTTCCTGGCTTCGAACAACACCCAGATTAACGCGGACGCTGTATATGTAATAGATCTCTCCGAGAGCTCCCGAAGAGATCAACTCACGGACATATTCGAACGCAGGATGATAGAGGAGGATGTGGCCGACCATCAGACGCAAATCGTGCTGCGCAGCCAAATCTCGGAGCACGATGGCTTCAGATGTTTTTTGCGTCATGGGTTTTTCGACGAAAACATGTTTTCCTGCCTCGAGTGCTCTTTTCGTCAGCTCGAAATGTGTCGGTGATTCGGTGGCGATGATTACCGCATCGATCTTTGGATCATCGATGATCTCGGCAGGGTCTTTACAGGTCCGTAGTCCCGGATAATCCAGTGCTACCTTTCGAAGCGTGTCGGTATTCCTATCGCAAACTCCGACAACGTCTGCGTTGGTGAGCGCACGGAAATTCCGCAACAGATTTTTTCCCCAGGCGCCGACGCCGATCTGTGCGATTCTAAGTTTGTGTGTCATGGATCCTACGTGGTTTCCGATATCGAAAACGTCTGTACCTTGATTGCGCTTTCAAATTTCGAATTGCTTGGCATAAGCCGTTACGGATTCAAGAACCGAGGATGTGATTCTGTGTATCTGGACGGATGTCAGTTCTGTGTGCATGGGCAGAGATATCACTTCATCCACAACAGTATCCGTGTACGGCATCTCAGAATATCGGCAAGCAGCAATTCCGTTTTGATATACCGGAAGCCGATGCACCGGGATCGGATAATATATCGCGTGCGGAATCCCGTCCTGCTTCAGCGCGCCCGAGACCGAGTCGCGCCGCAATTCCTGACCACTTTCGCTCGTGTCATTCTCCATGCGAATGGTATACTGGTGAAAGACGTGTGTTCTTCCGTCTGCACGATGAGGTACGGTAATCGACGGGCACTCTCGAAGCAGATGGTCGTAGGCGTTCGCGACTTCTGTCCTTTTCCTGCTGTACTCGTCCAGATATTTTAATTTAACATCCAGAATAGCTGCCTGAAGTCCGTCGAGACGACTGTTGATGCCAATGACCTCATTATGGTACTTGTGCCTGGATCCGTGATTGGCAATGAGTCGGCAAGAATCTGCCAGTCCATCATCGTTTGTGACGATTGCTCCACCGTCTCCATAACACCCCAGATTTTTCGACGGGAAGAAAGAAAAGGTGCCTAAATCACCGATCGTTCCTGCCGCCTGCCGTCCATATCGAGCTCCTATGGCCTGCGCACAGTCTTCGATTACTCGGAGGTCGTATTTTCTCGCCAGCGCCATGATCGCGTCCATGTTTGCCGGTTGACCATACAGGTGAACCGGTATGATGGCACGGGTGGCCGGAGTAATGAGTGACTCGATTGATTCTATGGAGATGTTGAACGTGTGCGGATCAATGTCGGCAAAAACCGGCGTGGCACGTAGAAGGGCAACGGCTTCGGCCGTCGCCACAAACGTGAACGACGGAGCAATTACTTCGTCACCAGGGCCGATGCCAAGGGCCATCATGGAAATCTGAAGCGCATCGGTACCGTTGCCTACTCCGATCACGTGTCTGACGCCGAGGTAGTTTGCCAGATTCTGTTCGAAGGATCTTACGAATCGACCTTTGATGAAGGCCGACTCCGCGAGAACCGAATGAATTGCTTCGTCGATTTCATTTTTAATCGCCTGGTATTGGCCCGCCAGGTCAACCATGCTGATGTTGTTCATTCGTTTCCCGAGTCAAACCAGTTTTGATTGTCGAGAAGCTGTTCATCATCGACATCGCCAAACAGTGAGGCAGGTACGCCAGCATGAATCTGCCGCCCGGGCACGTCATGTGTAACTACAGCCCCGGCTGCGACCAGGCCATCCCGATGTATTTCTCGTCCCGGAAGCACTACGGCGCCGACACCAACTCGACCGCCGCGTCGAACGGTAATACCTTTAAAATGTTTGAATCTTTCTTCGCTTCGTCCGACAAAGTTGTCGTTGCTTGTCAATACGCCAGGCGCTACAAAAACATAGTCTTCAAGGAGGGAGTAGGCGGTAATGTAGGCGTTGGTTTCGAGCTTGCAGAAAGCGCCGATCGAACAGTCATTTTCAATCGCAACTCCGCGACCCACGATCGTTCTCTTACCGATAGAGACATCTTCTCGTATACTGGCGAAGTCGGCGACGAGAACGTCGGCATCGATCGTCGATCCGATATAAATCACGACGCTGGAACCGATAATGACTCCGTCTCCGATTGTGCACGGTGCCCAATCAGCCATTCTGGTTACGGCCGAGTTCGATGCTTGCATGGGCATTTTCCCGATAGAGGTGTGGTCATCGATTCGAACCCTTTTCCCGATTTTCGTACCGGAAAGAATCACTACGTGGTGGCCGATTTCGCACTCGGCACCAATTTCTACGTCCGCATCGATCACACAGAAACTGCCGAATTTCACTCCTTTGCCGATGTCGGCTTTATCTGAAATATCGTTCATGGTTGTGTGCTGAAAAGAGTATGATTCTCAACGTATAACCTCGAAATTAGTGCCTTTTAACACTTCCTGCAACCGTTCACAGACTTCCATGTGCTACTTTCAGGGACGCATTTTTTGCCATGAAAAAAGTCCCGCAGCTCCGGATGAGCGCGGGACTGATTGTTGAAAATCGAAAATCAAACCATTCGGCCGCAGAACCGGATGGTCTTTCAAGCAGCTTGATTATTTTCCCAGAGTCTCTATGTAGTGCTGAGCGGATGCTTTGTAAGATCCGTACGTGGCACCGGCGAATGCTTCTTTTGCTCCCGCATTGTTTCCAAGAGCCATAAGCACTTCTCCTTTCACATAAAAAATCTTTGCTTTATCAGTGCGACTCCCTCGATGCAGCGCCAGAGCCCGATCCGCGGCTTGTATGGCATCCTGATATTCACCGTTGACCTTGTGGATCTCGGCCATGTAATACAGAACATCTGAGTCTTCATCAGGCACAAAATTCTCGAGCATCAACAGCGCTTCCAATGCTTCGTCAGCATCGGCCCGGCTGGTTCGACTTCCATTTCGACTCAGCGCTGAGGAAGCGAGAAAAATAAAATGATCCCGAATAAATTGTTTCGCAGTCCTGGCTGTTTTGGAGTCACCGGTGGCTTCCGCTTTTGATGCCGCTTCGGCGAACGCCGCTATAGCCGTATCAATTTCTCCTTTTTTCTTAAGGGCTGTAGCACGGGCCAGATAATTTTTTGCGTAGCCGGGATCTTTGTCAATGCCCGTTTCAAAATGTTCGAGCGCCTTGTCGAACGCATCCAACTTCATCTGGGAGAGCCCGAAACTGTATTCAATTTTGGCGATAAGGCCGTTTGCTCTGCGCTCAACTTCTGCGTCGCCTTCGGTTTTTGCACCGTCGGCAGCATCGCTGAAAAGATCGACCGCAGTTTGCAGATTTTTTGCTCTTGCGGCCTCAATTCCGTCGTTGAATGACTTTTTATAATCCTGCGCGCGGATCGGTGCAGCGAAAAGGATCATGAGCACGGCGATCATGGCAGTGCTGAAACCGCTGAACAATGTGCGACAATCGTTCATTATTCTATGTCGAATTCAGGGAAAAGGATATCGATATAAGCCAGAAATCACGACGGAATAGAAACCATCGCGACTATAAGACGCTCCGAACGTAGAGACGTTACTGAATGTTTCCGGGATTTTTCACGGAGCTGGTCCGGATATCGATTATGGCCCGGTGTCATATCTTCGAGATATGGCTATCAGAAAATTAGTATACCCCTCAAGAATTCCATGAAACTTATCATTCCCATGGCCGGGCGGGGAACCCGTGTGCGTCCACATTCGCATGTTACCCCCAAACCGCTCTTGCCCATCTGTGGTAAATCGATGGTCGAACGAATAATCGATACGTTTACCAAGGTGTTGCCTCGTCCGATGACGGACGGTGTTTTTGTCCTGGGCCCTGATTTTGGTGAGACAGTGAGTGATGACCTTTCTGCAATCTGTGAACGCCACGGGATGAATGCGCATTTTCGGGTGCAGGATGAAGCCATGGGAACAGCTCACGCCGTGGCGTGCGCAGGCGACCACTTAGAAGGGGAAGGGATTGTTGTCTTCGCTGACACACTTTTTTATATGGAGCCTGGCATCGACCTGAGCGAATCAGATGTGGTTGTGTGGGTAAAAGAAGTCGAAGACCCAAGCCGCTTCGGCGTTGCCGTCCGCAAAGACGGACGCATAGTAGCACTGGTCGAAAAACCGCAGACCTTGATATCCAACGAGGCGCTCATCGGAATATATTATGTCCGCGATCTGTCATTGCTGAAAAATGCAATCGACTATCTGATCGAAAATAAGGTAACCGGACACGGGAAGGAATATCAGCTGACGGATGCCTTCGACCGACTTTTGAAAGACGGGAAAATATTCCGATCTGCCTCTGTCACGGCGTGGCTGGATGGCGGGACGATAGACGCATTCCTGTCTACTACAATGGATATTGTCGCGCGCGAACAATCACCGCTACCTGTAAATGGTTCGAACGGGGTGGAAGACAGCGTGCTGATTCCTCCCGTCTACATCGGCAAAGACGTACGAATTGTTCGTTCCGTGGTGGGTCCGGACGTTTCGCTGGAGTCCGGGGCCTGCGTGTCAGACACTCGAATTAAGCATTCAATTATTTTCGAAGGAGGGACAGTTTCCGAATCGATTCTGGATGGTGCTCTCATTGGAAAATCAGCGACATTGCGCGGCAGTTATCTGTGCGCAAACCTGGGTGACCACAGCGAAATATCAGCCACTGATCAGGGCTATGACCGCCAATGAAAGTTTCTCCCGATACGATTCGGGAAGACACGGGACTGCAATGTGTTCTTGATCGTCTTCGTACGCACGTCACCAGTGCGCACGCGGTCCGGCGGATCGACGTACTGGAGTATGCGACCTCGCTTGAGGAAGTCCGGCGTCGTCTTACGTTTGCGGAAGAGCTTCAGGCGTGTTTGCGCTTCGATGACCCGATTCCGTTTCTGCCGCCCGAAGACACTTCCGGCTCGCTCGAAAGGTCCAAGCCGCGTGGAGCCGCTCTGCAGTCAGAAGAATTCATGGCAATCCTGGACCTGGCTCGCACCTCTCGTCTCTGCAAGTTTTTCTTCCTTTCCAGACGGGAGCAATATCCTGCCATAGGGGGTACATTTTCAGCAGTTGAAATCCCTGTTGAAGTTGAATCGACCATCGAGAGCGTGTATGACGTGGACGGTAATATCAGAGATTCTGCGTCCCGTGAACTTAGACAGATTCGCAAAAATCTTAACCGTGCCCGCGCGAATTTACGATCGGCAATAATGAAGGCGTTGACCAGCGCTGCAAGTGCCGGGTTCGCAGCGGATGATCAACCGACCGTCCGTGGCGGAAGAATGGTAATTCCAATTCGGTCAGAGGCCAAACGAAAGGTCGCCGGTTTCGTGCAGGATGTGTCTTCGAGCGGTCAGACGATATTCATCGAACCGACGGAATGTCTTGACCACAATAATCTTATTCGTGAACTGGAAACGGCAGAAAAAAGAGAAATTGAACTCATACGAAGGCTTCTCACAGACACGGTGCGACAAAATTCAGCTGCCTTGCAATTGGCGCAGGATGTCCTTGAAGAGTTCGAAGTCAGGCGTGCAATAGCGATTCTGGCGAACGAGATGGATGCCGTAGTGCCGATATTCAATGAAGACGGGGCGCTCTTTATTTGCGAGGGCCGAAATCCTGAACTGCTCCTTCATTTTCAGCAAAACGATTCCGGTCGACAAGTCGTTCCGCTGAACCTTGAACTGGGTTCCACCTTTACCACGCTGGTGATTTCTGGTCCGAACGCAGGTGGAAAGTCGATCGCGCTGAAATCAATCGGAGTTTTTCAACTGATGCTGGCACTCGGTATTCCGGTCCCGGTAGATGAGAAGTCTTCCTTCCCGTTCTTTGACAGTATTTTCATAGATATCGGTGATACACAATCTGTTACTGACGATCTGTCGACTTACAGTTCTCATCTGTCCCGCTTGAAAGAGATGCTTTTACTGGCCGGCGAAAAATCGTTGATACTCATCGATGAAGCAGGAGCGGGGACGGATCCGGACGAGGGCATGGCACTTTTTCAATCAGTTCTTGAACAATTGTCTGAAACAGGAGCTCGAACTGTTCTGACTACCCACCATGGCGCCCTGAAAATATTTGCACACGAGGCGGACGGAGCGGCCAACGGCTCTATGATTTTTGATCAGGAGACTCTCAGCCCGACGTTTCGATATCAGTCCGGCAGTCCGGGTTCATCGTACGCACAGGAAATGGCGAAACGTGTCGGACTTCCCGACAGCGTATTAACGCGAGCAAAGGAATTACTCGGAAAGGGGAGAGCGGATGTGACCTCCTTTCTGTCCATGCTCCAGCAGAAAACAGAGAAACTGGAACGCGAAGAATCCCGGGCACTTCACGCACAAAAGGAAGCCGAAAGATTGCGGGAAACTCTGTCCGATCGGATTTTCAAACTGCAGGCGGAGCGTGAAGAGATACTGGCGACGGCAATCTCACAAGCAGAAGACGTGGTAAAAAATGCGAATAAAACGATTGAAAGGGTAGTTCGCGAAATTCGAGAGACATCCGCCGGTAAGAAAGAGACAAAGGAGGCCAGGAAGGCCGTTATTGATCTGCGATCATCTCTTGAGCGAGATCGGGCGCGACTGATCAGAAAGGGCCGCCGCAGTGAATCGGTCTCCAGACAGAAGACAGCCGATGAGGCCGCTTCAAACCGATCCGCTTCAAACCGATCCGTGTCGACGGAATCGTCCCCGGGCAGCGATCCTATCACC
>JACZYD010000041.1 GCA_022571255.1 Bacteroidota bacterium | reverse complement strand
TGGTGCCTGCTCCGGTGCCTGCGCCAGATGTGCCGAGAAACTGCAATTTCTTGCCGGCCTCCAACACTGTCGGCTCATTCACAGTTCCAGCTTGGGCATTCGGGTTCTTCAAACTGAAGGTTTTGTTGGCTCCAAGTCCGGACTGTGCTTGTTCAAGAATAGCGGCTTCACCATCATCGTTATCACTTAAAATTCTGAAGTTTGTCATGCCAGCTAGACCGACAGAATCGGTCTTGACAATAATATCTTCAATCCATAGGTCTCCTGACGCTACGGATGACAAGTCCTGAGCTGAAGTAGTGATATCAGACGAGACAATGGTCTTTCTAAGATAGAAGACACTGCCTTCTGCGCGAATGATCGCTTTTAGAATGTTACTTCTTAGGGGCATGGAATATTATGCCTTTTGGCTATTAATTTTTTACGACCTTTACTTGTTAATATTTTATGAGAGTGCGTCTTGAGCCGCTTCATCTTTCTTATCCATTCTCGCAAAGCTCTTTACACCCGTAAAAGGATTTACCACGATCGCGTCTTCAATAGCTTCCTGTGTGGCATGGAAAGCATCGTGAATTATTTGAGCAACTTGCTCGGGGACTTCCACGAAAAATCCCTTTAGAAGATTTAACCCCTAAAATAGTATTAGAGCAAAGCAGTATGAAAAGTATTGATGATCCGGATATCTTTGGAGAATCATCTATTGCAGAATTACTGTCACAGCCAGTAATAAGAATGGTTGCGAGCAAAAACATGAAGGGAATCTTCAGCCAGAGTGACTTGGCAGGAATTTGCGAGGGAAGAAAAGCGTTCGCTGTTTTGGAGATATCAAACATGTTCGTAATACGGTTTTAGAGGTATTTATGTAGTTAAAGTGTCATGTTGAAGCCGAGAAAGAGCACACGGCCGGGAATCGATGGAATAAATGTTGCGTTCGTAAAAGAAAAGAGATTTCGAAAACCCGCCTGAGCAGCCGTCGTGGACGAAAGCCGACGAGAGACAGTCAGGTTCCATACGGTATAGCCCGGAACGTACTCGCGAATGTCATCCAGTATGAGATTCCCATTTATATCTCCAAAACCGTAGCAGCTGCGATAAATTCCGCGAATCGTCACTGCCAGAGACGGATCGGTTATCCGATACTCGATCCGGACAACTCCACTGTGCTTCGAACGATTAAACAACCCACCATATTCCGCTCTCGTAATGCGGCGATCAACACCATCTACGCGGGTGAAAACCCGGCCGGCTTCGATTTCCGAAATGACGTCCTTATCCGCCGTGTCCAAGTATTGATATCCCAAGGAGAACGACAGCCGATCAGAAAGCTGCCAGCGAATGTCCGCATTTATTCCTTGCGTATATATGCGACTCAGATTGATGTAGGTGAAAATATTCTGACCATTGATTTTTGTTGCGACAGGGAGAATATCGATCAGGTCTTTTACATCGTTGTGAAAGAAGCGCAATTCGCTGTGAAGTGAAGGAGTGATATCAGTTTCCAGCGAAAGATTATAGGAAACTGAACTTTCCGGTTTTATTCCGGACAATCCGGAGGTGTCTATGAGGAAAAACCGGATCAGACCCGCCTCTTCAAATGCCTTCACAGCTCCCGACGCGTCTGATGCCCCGATCACCGAGTACCCGGCCACCGAGTACCCGGCCACCGGATTTGTGAAATCCATATACAGTTGCTGGAAGGACGGGGCCTTAAAACCGGTACCCACAGACCCTCGAACCTTCAACGTGGAGGCTGCACTCCACAAGACGGCTGCTTTGGGATTAAAACGGCTGTCATAATCCGAGTGATGATCAAATCGGCCGGAGAGTATCATTTCGAACGAAGATTTCGGATACCACCGATATTGACCGAACCCATAAATATTTGAGCTTTTTCGCATTCCGCCTGCGACTCGATCAGCGAAAACTGACTCGGTAAGTGCCCCTCCGCCGAGCGAAAGCATACTCGACGTACCGATTACGTAGTCGCCCTGTATTTCGAGCTTTCTCAGGGACCGTTCAAACCGCAGCTCGCTCTTCCCGCTTTCGTCCTCCAGCACCGATGATGTTTCAAAGTTTGAGAAATGACTTCTGACAGAAAGGATCACGCCGGAGCCGGCAGTGATTTTTACCCGAGGTGATACACTCCAGTCTCTCCTGATCGACTTCTCGGAAAACGACAGAGTGATATTCGAATCCTGAAATCCGATTTGATTGTTCTGGCTCAGGCTTGAAAAGGGAGCATTCAAATCAACAAATATTCGATCCGACAGGATGCCTGAACCCCTTAACGATGCGGTCTGATCTGAGAACCCTGGAGCAGTTAATCCTACTACATCAGGAGCGAGGTCATAACCGGAAGTACCGAAACGATTGTATTGAAATCGGAGCCCTCCGGAATCATTGGCTAAACCGATCGATGCATTGATATCAGACGTTTGATGCGACTCCATGCGGATCGAGGCCGCGGCGCTTATGCCATCCTGGGCTTTACGAGTTACAATGTTGATCACGCCGGCAAGTGCGGCACTCCCATAAAGTGACGACGAAGGACCTTCAACAATTTCTACGTGATCGATGTCTGCCAGCGCAAAGCGGGACAGATCCAGCGTGCCTCCTGTTCGACCGATTACTGGTTCTCCATCGATCAGGACCAGTGTGTATTCCGAGTCAAATCCCTGGATCTGGATTCCGGCACCAAAATCATTCTGCATTATAAGACCGGTTTGCTCAGCCAGCAGATCAGAAAGTCTCAGCGCACCCTGCTCACGAATCTGTTCGGAGGTGATTACCTGCGTGGGAATGGCCACGTCGCTGCGAGACGTCGGAAGTCGAGTCGCAGTAACGACGATCATGGGCAGGTCCACCTGTATCAGGGAGTCTGGTTGAACCTTGACTTTTCCGGGTTTTTACGCGTCGGCATTCTGCACGAAAACGCTTAATATTATCGCTAAAAAGGTGGCTGACGACAATATTCTCCTGACCAGAGCGATAAAACTACTTAAAAATCTCATTATGGCATGTAAACGAAGTCGATGCTCAATGGTTATACTCAGGTCTGCCGGTGAATATAATCACGGATACATAGATATATATATAGATTTATATAGATATTTATGCGTCTACTCAAAATCTTAACTTTTCTTCCGAAATACTCTTGTCGAATTATTATCTATCGCTCAGCGAAGCTGCCCGCTTACTGAATGTTCACCCGTCGACGATTCGCCGTTGGGCAAACCTCGATAAACTTGCGTTCGTCCGGACCCCGGGCGGACATAGACGCTTCCTGAAAAGTGACATTGAATCATTGGTGGTCGGAGTACCTGATTTGCATCGCAATGCCTCTTCTATAGGAGAGCTTATTCGCGACAGGACAATCAGCAGAACCCGGATGCAACTGTCGCGTCCAGATAAGCCCTCTTGGGTTTTGGGAATGGACCAAAAAGCCAGAGAAGAGAAAAAATTGCTCGGACGAAGGTTGATGGGCCTTCTCATGCAATATCTTGCCAGTGATGAAAACGACAGTGATGAGATTATGGATGAGGCCGTGGTCGTCGGAAAGATCTACGCCATCAGTATCAAGCAGGATGGAGTTTCGCTTCCAGAAGCTACCAAAGCACTTATGTTTTTCAGAGACCAGATCCTTGAGTCGGCCATAATGCTTCCAGAAAGTATTCGGCTGCGTCCAGAGGCAAACCGAAAAACATACCGTCGAATCACTGATTTCCTGAACAGCATTCAACTGATAATGGTGGAGGCGTATGACGACCACAGTTGACCCGGGGAAAATGCCAACTACCAGATCGTGGCAACCAACGTATCAGGTGAATCGCAAGCGGGTTATCTGCTCGGCATCTCCCGGCCGAACCGATCTGCACCTAATACACTGGCATTGCTGCGTGTTAACGGGGAACCCATGCTCATGAAGCAGGCACTGGAGAATCTCTGGAAAAATTTTGAGGCTGAATACGGATCCGTAATTGGAAAGACGCTGGCGCTTGTAAACATCAGATACGATGCGGATGCCTCAAACTATCTGTTGTTGTATTCCAAAATGAACGTTTCCGTACGGGCGGATGTTGTTGAGTTTATCGGCACTCGTTAAGGGTTGATCGATAATTGTGAAACAGGTTACTCAATCGTGAAAGGAATAAATTCAAGCAGTTTCATCGTGGCTGTGCCGACCGGTACAATTTTCTTTTTTTCTCTCTCAAACCTGACAAATACTCCGCACAAAGCCGAATAACTTTGAAAAGTGCTGAGTCACGATTTCCTCGCCTTCGAATTCGAACGTACCGAGTTGTTCATCTGGAAAAGCTGAATCCATATCGAATACATTGTAGCCACTCGATAACCGTATTTCGTACTGAACGGTTGATATAGGTCCAAGCCCCGGCACATCGTAGATCGCATTTCGATTTACAAGTGTTGCTGAAAGCCCTGATCGGGCAATTTGCACTTCCCCCTCTTCAGATGAGTATTTAATGACGTGAAAGGGATCGGAGAAGTCCAGCCGGGTTGATTTTCGATTCCACAAACCATCGTCTCTGAGCATGTACCAAGACGATCCGTCTACATATGCTGTAATATTCCAATGCAACTTACTCGTGATCGCATACCAGAGTTCTCCGTTGACGGGTGTGTCGTATGAAACCGTAAAAGTATCTATCCGTGTGGAAACGATGCTCAGCAATGAATCGGTCCGTTCCATAACCCATTGATTTCCCAACTTCAACGGGATGAGCGGAAGAGAAACCGAAAGAACGTTCGGATCGTTAGCGTCGCAAGAAATCAGTGTAACACAGGGGAATCCGCAGATAATTGAACATCGAAGCATGGTAAAGACCTGTTTTCATTGGATGAAATACAGAAACGCTTCGAAGCAGTCGGGCAGCGGCAGTCAGAAATAGGGTTCGGTACACATGAGTGGATTGACAGGCAACGATAATTGCCAGACATCACAAATACAATACATTTCTTCTTACTTGCTGAGTCCGAATTATGTGAAAAACTTCGACTCGAATCAGCAGCTCAGACAAACGCGATGATACGGCTCGGGCCACCCGTCGCACGTCTGATCTTTGGTCCTCCGACCACAACCGTCGCTCCGGCCGCCGGCAACTCACCCAGATTTGCTGCGCTTTCAATTCCCCACCGGTTGCCGGGCAGCCATTTGTAATGAAATGCAAAATCGGGTGATGCGCCGAAATCGAGGCTGAGCGTATCCACCATGATACCGATGACTTCTTTCTCTTCCATCAGATACGCTGCTGTCTCCACGTGAAAGCCAGGAAAATGCATCGTTCCCTTTTCATCCGCGTTTCTGAATCGGACGTTATCCATGACGAAGGCGTCCCAGCCACTGTTCATAGCCACGACGGCGCCCGATGGAAGAGGTCCGTTTATCGCTTCCCAGGCTTTGATATCATCTGGCGTCACCTGAGCATCAGCGCTCATCGCTGTTTTTGCTCGGATATCAATCACAGCGAGCGGTCCCACGAGCTTGTCGACGGGGATTTCGTCCGCGCTGAGTTCGCCGTTAAAATGAAAGGGCGCATCCAAATGCGTGCCCGTATGTTCGTTCAGCGTCCACTGGTTCAGGTTGAATCCGGACTCTTCCGCAGAGAACAAGGACTTGATTTTGAGCTGTGACGTTCCGAAATAGGTGGGAAAATTTTCGCCCAGCGTATGTGTGAGATCAACGATACGATCATAATTTATTGTTTTTGAGGCCAGAGGCTGCGGCGTTTCGGGATCAGTATCGGCAGCTCCAGCACACCCGACAACAGCCCCGGCCGCAGCCGTCATGGCCGCGCTTTTTAAAAAAGAGCGTCTGCTGATGGAACGAACAATTTTTTTATGACAGGCAGGTACACACATGATAATAAGGTGAGTCAGTTCTGGATACCGAATTGGTTTCGTCGGTGCGACGATCATTTATTTCGCATAAACAGGTGTAAGCCAGTGCAGATATTTTTCCTCCTGACCTGTCACTACGCGCTTGTACAGGTCGTGAATCTGTTCGGCTATGGGCGAGGAGTCACCGCTTCCGATTTGCCGATGATCAATTTCTCCGATCACGGCTACTCCTACACCGGTGCCACAGAAAAAAGCCTCGTCAGCGATGTACATCTCCGAACGGTCGATGCTTCGTTCAATGACTTCGAGACCGAAATCGTCCCTGGCAAACTGAATAATCGAGTGGCGAGTAATACCCTCAAGCACGTTGTCGGTAATGGGAGGGGTAATCAACACGCCATCCCTTACGATAAACAGATTGGCAGCGCTGGCTTCTGAAACGTGGCCATCCTGATTCAGCACCAGGGCCTCCTGAAAACCATTAAGTACTGCCTCGGTTTTAGCCAGGGCACTGTTCACATACGTCCCGCAAATTTTGCCGCGCGCCGGGATCACGTTGTCATCAATGCGGCGCCAGGAACTGATTCCGACGCTCAATGCACCGTCGGATTTAATGTAGTGACCCACGGGCTGGCTGAATATGGCCAGTTTGTCGGTGGAATCGTGAAGCTGAACTCGGAATATGCCATCTTCCTTATAGACTATCGGACGCACATACACGTTTTGCCGCCACGCTTCTTTGCGCAAGAGGTCTACGGTGATCTCGGTGAGCTGATCGATCGACAGGCCGACATCGCACAACAGAAACTTCGCGCTGTTCAAGAGGCGCTTGAAATGATCGTGCGTCCGAAACACATAGAGCTGTTCGTGTTCGTCGTTCCAGAACGCACGCAGTCCACCGAAACAACCGATTCCGTAATGGAGCGTCGTACAGGTGATACTGACGTGGGCGTCCTCGATCGGGACAATACCACCGTCGTAATATGCAAATTTCGTCATGGAACCGTTTTTACTTCAGATAAACTTCGTCGATGGGAACCTTCATCCCGGATGCAAGACCGTTGGTCTGATGCGCCATCCCGATAAGCGCCAAAAGCTCTTCATATTGCCCGACCGTCATACCTTTATTGAACGCATTGGAAGTATGAGAGTGAATGCAGTAGTCGCAGTTGTTTGCAACCGAGACAGCGATATAAATCATTTCCTTCGTAACCGGGTCAATTTCACCTTCTGAAAAGACTTCCTTGATTCCGGCCCAGATTCGCTTGAGTATTCCTGGTTGATTGGCGAGTGCCTTCCAGAAATTGTTGATGAAGTCCGTCTTTCGCACCTCGCGAAGGTCGTCATAGATCGCACGCACTTCGTCGGAAGCGTCGTCATATTCGATCATTGGTACGGTGGCCATAGCAGGATTCCCTCTGAATAATGTGGCGTATTTATGGAAAAGCAGTTTATAATACTGCAATTATTGATACTTTTTGCCCATAACAATCCAGGATGTGGCGAATGAATATGACTAACTTCAGTTTGAAATTGAATATGATCGCACGGCAGAATGAACAATAATTTTGCGGGCCTTCGCCACACATTTGCGATCTGATGCCACGAAACTACTATGTTTACGTTATAGAACTGCGTACTGCAGTCCGGCAAAACAAACGATTTCGACGGGCCAACCCTGAAATGCAACTACGTGCCACCAGTGTTTACGTGGGCAGTTCAATCCGGCCGCCTGACCATCGATTCGAACAGCACAAACAGGGTTACAAAAGTAATCTTTTTGCTCGAAAGTTCGGGGAAAAGCTTCGACCGGACCTGTACGAAAAATACAATCCGATCCCAAGCCGCAAAGAGGCGGAAGAACTGGAGGAATATCTTGCCGAACGCCTCCGCAAAAAAGGTTTCGGTGTGTGGCAGGGATAACTTTTTCATCGATACCAGAGGATGGAGAGTTTGCGTTTCGCAAGCTTTGGGGGCCTTTCTATGCGGAGGGCATAATCATATATTCGTCCATGCCGGGACGGTAGTTTGTCAGTCGAAAGTTCGTTGTCGGTCAATAGTTTACCCGAACATTGGCGAATTGTAATTTTATTATGGAGGAAACCGATGAACCGATTCAGATATTATGTAATTACGCTGACCATCCTGTTTTTTGCAGCACCAGCCGCCGCCCAGTTTTCTGTAGGTGTTATCGCCGGAGCCAATTTCGCAAACCTGAGTTTGACGGACGATGGTGAAGACGAAGACACCAATAGACGAACCACATTTGGAGGTGGAATCGTAGCAGACTTCATGCTGGGACCAGACATGGTCGTCAGCTTTCAACCCATGATTCTCGGAAAAGGAGCCGAACAGGACGAAACAGAGAATTTTTTCGAGGCGGAAATTAAACTCTCCTATATTGAACTCCCGATTCTTTTCCGCTATCTGTTTGGTTCAGGAAACGTAAGACCTTTCGTCGAGGCGGGGCCTTCGATAGGATTCCTGTCCAGTGCTGAAGTTGAGTTCGGCGACGGAGACGAAATAGACATCGAGAATCAGGTAAAAAGCACCGATTTCAGTATCGTATTTGGCGGAGGTGCTGAATTGCCTGTCGGTAATAACAGTGCGTTCGTCGTCTTCCGTTACGCAGCGGGCCTCTCGAACGTGGGTGAAGATGCCGACGACGACGACGATCTGAAGACCAAAGGGATCATGTTCGGGTTCAAGGTACCTATCGGAAATAATTAGGTTGGAAATGACCAGATTGGAAATAACCAGGACTCGTTGACGGCATGTGGCCGGGCTTTTTGCAACGCCTTAAAACGCCTATGAAGACTGTCGCAAGAGGACGTAAAAGGCTCCATCCCAGATAATCAGCAGGCGATCCGGTTCTACGGGAATTACTTCCGCACCGGGAACGCGCCATTCGAGGCCATTACAGGTTAACCGGACGACCTCGAAAAGGTCAGTTTTGATTTTCAGCTGATCGGCTGAAATATCATTGTCGCGGAAATAATCTGCGAAGGCCTCTACTCTGATTTTGTAACCTGTTTCGGTACACGCGTGGTTCGGAAGGACAGCTTTTTTCCTCGAATAAACGACGCGTATACCGAGCAGGTCAAATGCCTCCTGTTCTGTTATCACGGACACGGGAGTCCGAATCACATTCATTATTTCCCATTTACCGGCAAGCGGACTGTCATCACTGCGCCCGACCGAGATGTCTGAAATAAGCTCATCCAGTATTTCTCTTCTCTCTTCCGGTGTTTCCACAATGGCATCAGGAAGAAAAGACTCCTTTCTTTGATTTTCCAGGCAACCCGTCGTCGCCAACAATAAAAGAAGAATCAGAGATTGTGACCTGCATAATGTGTGTCTGGGTTCCATAACGTATAATATGGATTACTTTCATGATTCGTTCCTGAACAGATACGGACGGATGCCATTTTTTCAAGGAGGCGTTTTCGGCGTGGCCGCACTTGTTAATGAACGGTATGCACATCGTGACTGCGACAGGAGTCTCCGTGTTAACCGCAGATATCCTTTATTATAACCCATTAATAACATGCTCATAACCACTACAGATACAATCGCCGGCCACCGTATTACATCTCACCTCGGATTGGTCCGCGGCAATACCATACGCGCAAAACACGTAGGAAAGGATATTATTGCCGGCTTTCGGATGATCATCGGCGGTGAAATCAAGGAATACACCGAGATGTTTACGGAAGCACGCAATGAAGCCATCCTTCGCATGAAGGCAGACGCAGGACGGATTGACGCCGATGCCATCGTCAATGTACGATTTGTTACGGCACAGGTCATGACCGGCGCCGCTGAACTCCTGGCCTATGGCACGGGTGTTAAAGTCGAACGTGTAAACAATTCAGAAACCGAATAACCATTCCCCAGCC
This sequence comes from Bacteroidota bacterium, assembly GCA_022571255.1. GTDB lineage: Bacteria > Bacteroidota > Rhodothermia > Rhodothermales > UBA10348 > N075bin62. The sequence goes on along the minus strand of JACZYD010000041.1, from coordinate 15,952 downwards.
CATTCTTGAACATGTCAAAACAATTTCTGATACTTTTCGTCTGCGCTACAATCACGGCCGGATGTGAAATGCGAGGAGACGATATGACAGAGCATGAACATGCATTGGATGTATCTTACGCGGCCAATGTCACCGAAGGCCTGCCCTTTTCCGACGCTGTCCGAGTTGGAAATACACTTTATCTTTCAGGCTCCATCGGCGTATTACCCGGTACGCTCGAATTGGTCGAGGGCGGTATCACCGCCGAGACACGTCAGTCCATGGACAATATCAGGGCGACACTCGAAAAATACGGATCGTCCATGGAGGAAATTGTAAAATGTACCATCATGATGGACGACATCGGCGAATGGAGTACTATGAACGAGGTGTACGTAACGTATTTTCCAAACCACAAACCGGCTCGGAGTGCTTTTGGTGCCGACGGTCTCGCTCTTGATGCCCGCGTTGAAATTGAATGCATTGCGACCGTAAAATAATGTCTCGCATTCTCGCTTTTGTCTGCCTTTGTTCGCTCGCAGCTTGCTCCAACACCACTCTTGAAGGTGCGCAAGGCAATGAAGCCGTTATAGAAGGCCGGAAGTCGTTCACGATTACGTCGTCAGACGGATTTACGGTTTTCGGACATCTTCATCGCCCGGATGGATTTGAATTTTCAGATTCTATCGGTGTCCCGCTGATTCTTGCCTTTCATCAAGGAGGTGCGAGCGGTGAGGCAGAATACGCGCCGATTATCCCGCGACTGCGCCAAAATGGATATGCGGTTCTGACCATTGATCAGAGGCGGGGCGGAAACCGCTTCATGGGAAATAACCGGACCGCTGCCGCGTTCGAAGGCAAAAACGTAAGTTATTGTGATGCGTATGGTGACTTGGAGGCTGCCTTTTCTTATGCCATCAAGCTTGACGGTATCACAGAAATCATTGCGTGGGGCAGTAGTTACAGCGCGACTCTCGCGGTCAAACTGGCCGTGAATCACCCTGAACTGATAACTGGAGTTCTGGCGTTTTCGCCCGCATCGGGCGAACCAATGACAGGTTGCTCCGTGCTTCCGCTGGCCTTTCAGGTGAAGCAGCCCGTCCTGTTTCTCAGACCAGAGAGTGAAATGTCTTTGGGAAGTGTTGCGGCAGACCTTACTGCGTTCGCCCGTATGGGCCACGAAACATATATTGCCTCACCGGGCGCGCATGGATCATCCATGTTGGTCTCCGACCGTGTCGAGGGAAATACTTCTGATACATGGGCCATTGTTTTCAGCTTCCTGAATCGTCTGTGACAAGGACTGGAAACCGCCACTGGATAATCAGGAACAAGATAGAAACGACTTATGAGCACCACGACCGCGCCCGCTGCCGAGTACTCTAACGCCCGCCTGAGTGTGATGATGTTCCTCCAGTACTTCGTCTGGGGAGCCTGGTACGTCACCGTCGGCAACTTCATGGATGCACAAGGGATGAAAGACATCATCCACTGGGCTTATACGGTCGGTCCTCTGGCGGCCATTTTCTCGCCATTCTTTCTCGGGCTGGTCTGCGACCGTTATTTTAACGTGGAAAAGGTGCTGGGAACATTGCACATCCTGGGCGGACTTGCCCTGCTTTCGGCACCTTTTTTATCCGGCTCGCCGGTCTGGTTTATCGTCATTATTGCACTGCATATGCTGGCATATACGCCGACGATCGGGCTGTCCAATTCGCTGGCTTTCCATAATATTGACAATCAGGAAAAAGAATTCCCCAGGCTCCGGGTCTTTGGCACCATCGGTTGGATTGTCGCAGGAATTTTTGTGAGCTCGGTACTGGGTGCCGATACGTCTGCGGTGCCGTTTTATGTCGCCGGCGCCTCGGGCGTTGTCCTGGGTCTATTCAGCTTTACGTTACCCGCAACACCCCCTCCAGCGGCCGGAAAAGAATCGCTATCCATACGCGAGATACTGGGTATTGACGCCCTTGCGCAACTGAAGAGCCGTTCTTTTATCGTGTTCATCGTTTCATCGTTTCTGATTTCGATTCCCCTCGCCGCGTACTACGCTTTCGCCCCCGTTTTCGTTAACGCCACCGGCTTTGAAAATCCCGCGACAACAATGTCATTCGGACAGATGTCTGAAGTAGCCTTCATGATCGCCATGCCTTTCTTCTTCCGCCGCCTGGGGGTAAAGTGGATGCTGCTCGTCGGAATGGGAGCGTGGGTATTACGTTACGTATTGTTCGCGCTTGCCGCTACAGACGAAATTACCTGGATGATCATGACCGGAATTGTCTTGCACGGAATCTGTTTCGATTTCTTCTTCGTAACCGGTCAGATTTATGTCGACAAAAAGTCTTCCGCTTCGATTCGATCACAGGCGCAGGGTTTTCTGGTCTTTGCGACGTATGGAGTAGGCATGTTCATCGGTGCCCAGCTCTCCGGATGGGTCTACAACCTGTACAAGTCCGGAAATGTAGACATGTCGCTTGCTCAGTGGGCTTCGTTCTGGTGGGTTCCTGCCCTTTTTGCAGGAGTCATCATGTTGATTTTCGCCGTTTTGTTCAAGAACGACCTGCCTCCCGACGGCCTTCTGTTGGCAACCGAGGATTCGGCAACCAACGAATCGGCTCGCGACGATTCAGCACGCGACGATAGATCGGATAATCATTCTTGACACAATGAAACGAAGAACTTTTTTGAAAAAATCAGCGGTCGCGGCGAGCAGCGCCGGTGTCGTGCATCTGGGTCTGGCAAGCCTTCTTTCAGGATGTAATGATGACAAGACGGCACCGAAAACCAACAGCCCCCTGTTTGAGATTTCTCTCGCGGAATGGTCTCTGCACCGAATGCTTCAAGAAGAAGCCATTACGAATCTGGATTTCCCCGTTTTTGCGCGGAATCGTTTCGAAATAAACGCTGTTGAATACGTAAACTCATTTTTCAAGGAAAAAGCCCGCGACAAAGAGTATCTGGAGGATTTGAGATCGCGCTGCAATTCAGAAGGAGTCACGAGCCTGCTTATCATGTGCGACGGAGAAGGCGCACTTGGCGATGAGGATGAGGCGGCCCGGACACGCGCCGTCGAAAATCATTACCGCTGGATCGAAGCAGCAAAGTTTCTGGGTTGCCACTCCATCCGTGTAAATGCACAAAGTTCGGGTACGTGGGACGAGCAGCGCGATCGCGCGGCAGATGGTCTGAGTCGCCTTACTGAATTCGGCGCAGAGCACGAAATAAACGTCATTGTCGAAAATCACGGGGGCTTGTCCAGCAACGGCTCCTGGCTTGCCGAGGTGATGACACAGGTCGATCATCCGATGTGTGGCACACTGCCTGATTTCGGTAATTTTCACCTCGGAAACGACGACTGGTACGATCGATATAAAGGTGTCGCCGAATTAATGCCTTTTGCAAAAGCTGTAAGCGCCAAATCCTACGAATTTGGAGACGATGGATCGGAACTTCGGACGGATTACATGCGCATGATGATCATCGTGCTGGACGCCGGGTACAGAGGTTTCATCGGAATTGAATACGAAGGGGACGGGCTCAGTGAAGTTGACGGCATTCTGGCTACAAAATCTCTTCTTGAAAACAGCCGCGAATTGCTGAAAGTCAGATACATTTGATTGATCTTGATCTGCACCGTTAACCGAGTCACCTGCCACCAACCTATGCTCCGTCCCGGAATGAAAAAATCCATCTATCTCGTTTTCTTGTTGTGCTTCCCTGCCTGCCAGAATCAAAGCAGGTCAGAGTCAGATACCGATACAGGAATATCTACATCGCCAGCGTCCCTGGACGACGAAGGCTGGATCCTTCTTTTCGACGGAAGCAGTTTTGATCACTGGCGTGGATACCGCGCAGAAGAGATGCCCGAGGGTTGGTTGATCCAGGACGGTGCCATGCTCATCTCGGAACCCGGGCATGGAGGAGACCTCGTAACGCGTGATCGCTTTCAAAATTTCGAGTTCGAACTGGAATGGAAAGTCCCGGACGGAGGAAACAGCGGGATCATGTTCCATGTTACGGAAGATTACGGGAGTCCGTGGGCTACCGGACCCGAGATGCAGATTCTTGATAATGACGCGTTCGAGGGAGGCGCTCTTGAAAAAAACAGTGCCGGATCAAACTACGACCTGCACGCACCCTCTGTGGATACTTCAAAACCCGCAGGCGAATGGAATACGATTCGTCTGGTTGTAAATGGCCCGAGCGTCGAACACTGGATGAACGGAACTAAAATTGTCCAATACGAGCTCTGGTCATACGAATGGCGCGAACTTGTTGACGGCAGTAAGTGGGTAAACCACGAAGATTACGGGATGCGCTCTGAAGGTCACATTGCGCTGCAGGGTGATCATTCCCCGGTGGCTTTCCGAAATATCAGACTGAGGCGGCTGCCAGATACAGACTTATCGGACAAAAACTCCCCTTGGAATAACTCTGACAAGTCGCCGTAAGGCCTGTTAACACGAATGCATGCCCTGCCGATGACTGTTGTTTTGTCCAACAAGACAGAAGACGCGAGGCGTAACACCGTTACATAGGTGTCTGATACCGCCGTTGGGTGAAAAAACAGGCTCAGCCCTGCGGGTAGCGTCTGAAAACGGGCGACTCTGTGTTGTTCGTCATTCCTTTGATTTTACCAAATTTCTCTCCTTACGCCTTGATTCGCGCGTTTTCACGCAGCTACAGAACGCTTCCATTCGTGTTAAGAGGCCCTGGAATAACTTCAGCGCGTCGCTTTGATTCTTGCGTAAAGTTCAGTCTTTCCTGAACCGTCGAACGTCACGACATCGTAATCCTGATGTTGAGAGGGATCGTTCGATTCCATTCCCGGAGAACCTACGGGCATTCCAGGTGCGCTTATTCCAAGTACTGCTGGTCTTTCCGCCAGGAGTCTGACGATCTGATCGGCCGGAACGTGTCCTTCAATGACATACCCATTTACGAGAGCTGTATGGCAGGAGGCATAAGCCGGCCGAACCCCGTTTTTCGCTTTAACGGAATTCATGTCGGTTTCTTCTCGCACCTCTACATTAAAACCAGACGCCTCCAGGTGTTCAATCCATTTCGCGCAGCAACCACATGTCGGAGATTTATATACCACAATGGTGGTCGCCGAAACGTCTGTCTGCAGAAATGCGAACGCACCACCCACCGCGACGAGACAGGCAATTAACACGAGCAATCCGTACTTCTTCATGATAAAACCCTGATTTGAAATGACCAATAATGAAGACCGATATCAACGGAAAGGCCTTAAAATGTTCCATCCTGCCGATTAGATTTGCTGCTTTGCGAGGAAAGGCGCATTTTGTTTCCTCTTCGTTAAGACACTGACGACCATGAAAACTATGAATCTGTCTCGCTTCCAGCTTTTCGTACTCACATTCCCACTGATACTGGCCGCGTCGGCATGTCAATATCAGACCAAAAATCGAACAGACGTAACGATCGCGACCGTTTTATCCAACCCGTCCTGGAATGTTCAATATCAAGACTCAACAACCCGTTTTATCGGGCTGTTCGCAGTAAACGTAGAAACGGTCTGGGCAAGCGGTTCCAACGGTAAATACGTGAGAACAGCCAATGGCGGCAAGACATGGCTTTCTGGCACCATAACGGGCGCCGACAGTCTGGCGTTTCGGGATATTCATGCCTTCGACAACCAGACCGCATATGTCCTTTCGATAGGAAATGCGGGCAGCTCCCGTATTTACCGGACGGATAACGGTGGAGATACGTGGAACCTGCAATTCCAGAATCAGGATCCCGACAGTTTTTTTGACTGTTTCTCTTTCTGGGATCGGGATCGTGGATTTGCTCTTTCTGATTCACACGAAGGACATTTCCGACTCATTCGAACCATGGACGGTGGAAAAACATGGCTGGATGTCCCTCCGGGGGTGATCCCCGACGCCCGACCGGGCGAGGGTGCTTTCGCATCAAGCGGGACCTGCGTCGTAACACGACCCGGTGGGCTCGGCTGGTTTTCGACGGGTGCGTCCGGAGTCGATACGCGGGTGATCCGAACTGTTGACTACGGAGAAACCTGGTCCGAATCCCCGACTCCCATCGAGAGTGCCTCATCTACTGCAGGCATTTTTACGCTGTCTTTTCTGGATGATTATCAGGGCATCGCCATGGGAGGCGACTTCGGCACCGGGGATTCGCTTTTGATCAATGCAGCGGTTACGACAGACGGGGGTATAACATGGACAGCGGCTGGAATAAGCAATGTGCGAGGGTCGATATATGGAGCCGCATATGTACCGGGTGCGCCCTCGCCAACAATCGTGGCCGTCGCACCGACCGGTAGCGATTTCTCCACAGACAACGGAGAGACGTGGACGTTATTCAGCAATGCGGATTTCTGGGCGGTCTCTTCCACTAACCTTTCTGCCGCAAACCAATCTGCCGTTGGCGAGCTCGCCGTCTGGGCCGCCGGTCCAGGGCACATTGCCCGCCTTGAAAACCAGTAAATGACGTGACGTCTGCTGCTCCAAATATCGGTCATAACATTTTGGATCGACCGTACGAGGCAATCCTTCGTAAAGTCGGTCTGATCGCTGAGGAGCAAGGCATAAAAGCCTATGCCGTTGGTGGAATTGTACGTGATATCTTGCTTGATCGAGCCACCACTGATATTGACTTCGTTGCGATCGGACCGGGCACAGGGATCAAGCTCGCCCGGGCCGTGGCTGCCCGGATCCCGAAGTCGTCCGTGAGCGTTTTTACAAATTTCGGGACGGCTTCCGTCAGATTACGAGAGCCCGGCATCGATTCAGGTGCTGTTTGTGAACTCGAATTTGTTGCAGCTCGCCGAGAGAGTTACAGACGCGACTCGCGGAACCCGATTGTAGAGAATGGTACACTCGAAGACGATCAGCTCAGGCGCGATTTTACCATAAATACCATGGCAATCGGAATCACTCCCGAATCATTTGGAGATCTGATTGACCCTTGCGGCGGTGTTGCAGATTTGAATTCGGGCGTCTTACGAACACCGCTCGAACCCGTCCGAACATTTGACGATGATCCCCTGCGTATCCTGCGCGCCGCCAGGTTTTCGGCCCAACTTTCTTTTACCATCGAGGATAAAACCTCCGCTGCGATGAGGACGTGTTCTCCCCGTATTGAAATCGTTAGCGCGGAGAGAATATCACTTGAACTTCAGAAAATCATCAACTCGAGGGTGCCATCCGTAGGATTTATTGCGTTGTACAAAGCCGGAATACTTGAGATCATATTCCCCGAACTGTTAGCCCTGCAAGGTGTGGAAACAAAAAATGGTCAGAAACACAAGGATAACTTTTTTCACACGTTGGAAGTGGTCGACAATCTCGTCGACATGACCCGGGATCGATCACCGTCAGAAACCCACTGGCTCCGCTGGGCCGCTCTGTTGCACGATATTGGAAAGCCCAGCAGCAAGCGATTCATAAAACGGAGTGGCTGGACCTTTCACGGGCACGAAGAAATCGGTGCGCGCATGGTGCCCCGGATATTCAAGACGTTTCGCCTGCCCTCGGACCAACGAATGAGATACGTTCAGCATCTGATACGGCTTCATCACCGGCCAGTCTCACTTGTCGACGAATCCGTAACCGATTCGGCTGTTCGTCGACTGGTTTTTGACGCCGGAGATGCCATTGATGATCTGATGACTCTGGTCCGGGCAGATATTACATCCAAGAATCCTACGCGTGTACGCCGTTACCTCAAAGCGTTCAAAACAGTAGAGCAAAAGATGGTTGATGTGGAGGCCCGAGATCGCCTGCGCAACTTTCAACCGCCTGTCGACGGCAAGGAAATCATGGAGAGGCTGGACCTTGCCCCGGGACGTGTCGTCGGCGAATTGAAGGATGCTGTCCGAAACGCAATTCTGGATGGCCGAATTCCCAACGAGCACGGCGCTGCATTCGAGTACTTAATGGAAATCAAGGACGAAGTCCTTCGTGAATTCAGGACGAAGTAATTCATTCGCACCCATTCCTCCGCTTGTTCGTACCACTTCTTTTCGTCTCTGTTAAGCCTCAGATACGACTTTCCTATTGGTCTCTTGACAGTTCCTGAAAAGACCCTGAAACAGGAAGTGTGAACATGCCCCGAAATCCGGAGAAAAACGAATGGCTGACATTGTAAGAATTGTACTTTCCATGCTGATCCCTCCACTCGGAGTCTTTTTCAAAGTGGGCCTCGGTATGCACTTCTGGATCAATATCCTTCTTACGATTTTTGGATATGTCCCCGGACTCGTTCACGCGATCTGGGTGGTCGCGACCAGAGATCAGTTCTGAAAGGTCCCGATCTGATACGATTCAGCCTTCCGACGCGGGCCTTACATCCCACACAAGCATCGTCTCCACGTCCGTGTAATCCTCCTCTCCATCCTTGTCGGTAAACGAATAGTCACCCAGTTTTTCGCGCTGCATTGGCGAGAGCCGTTTCCACTTCACAGTTTCGTTATCTACAAACTCCATCGGATACGGACTGCTGATCCTGTAGGAAGGGTGGTAAGATCGATACACTTTTTCGGCTTCGTGAAGCGCGGCGCGGCGAGCACCCGCTTTTGAAGCACTTTTACCTTTCACCTTAAAAGGCACAATCATTATTGTGGCCTCTACAAACCCATCCTCTTCTACAGAATATTCCGGGCGCATGACTTTAAAATCACCCGGGTGTGGATAAGCACTGCGTTCGTTGAAATCCATTGCTCGTTGCCTGGAAAAGGTGTAATGAGATTGCCATATCTGATCAATGGGGCACAACCGTGCAGCCATGCGACTTTGTCCATTGAAGCCGTTCTACTGTTCTTGATCGAATCAGTTCGAATTGCGGCATACAGAACCTTTTTTCTGAAAGAGGACCATCGTCCGATTATTTAAAGCCGTTATTGTTCATGATTTTCCGTTGTTATCGACAGATTCTCGAATCGAATGTGGATAACCGGTTTGGGTTATCCACTTCCTTTGGACATTTTTTATTACAATAACGGATATATGCATTTCCTATGCCAGATTTTAAACTAAAGAATAATAATAACCACTGTTATCAGACAGAAAATACATACTGTAAGAAAAATGCATTTGTGGAAAAATTTTGCTTGCATAACGGTCTTATAACTTATTAATTGGTAGCCGAGATCGGCACCACTACAGACAAACGCGGAGCCACCTCCATAGCGGAAAGCCGTTATTTTTCTGTCGTGGCGATTGCATCTGTAAAGAGAAGAAAGGCACTTGAAGCAGTGTAATTTTAAAAGTAATGCAAAATCGCAACCATGGTCGTTAACTCGAACCCAACCGCGCAGCCCGATCCCCACCATGCTTCCATCTGAGTACCAGAACATTTATCCAACATCACCCAAGTCGAGCACAGCCTTCCATGTCCGTAACTGAAACAAAAACACTCTTTGGGACGGATTCTGATTCCGCCATTTTCTTGAAAGGACTCCCCGTACCACGGGTGTTTTCGACCGAAAACGTAGAGCCTCTTGATTCAGTTGAATGGGAACTGAAGGATGCGGTGATCAAGAATCAGAATGGGATTCCGATTTTTGAACAGAAAAATGTAGAGTTTCCCGTGTCCTGGAGCCAGCTCGCCACCAATGTGGTTGCCAGTAAATATTTTTACGGCGACCTCGCTCGAAGTGGACAGGACCCCGCCGGAAATGGACGGGAAATGTCGCTCAAACAGCTGATTCACCGCGTCACTCGAACGATCGCAGACTGGGGTGCAAAACAGAATTATTTTGCCAGTTCTGAGGACGGTGCCCGCTTTTACGATGAACTTACGTGGCTTTGTGTAAACCAGTACGGGGCATTCAACAGCCCGACATGGTTTAATGTGGGCCTGCATCAGCAATACGGAATAAAAGACAGCGGTGGGAAGAAAATCCACGCCTGGGACGAAAATAAAGCTCGGGCAATCCCTGTTGATCCCTATAAGCGTCCCCAGGCAAGTGCGTGTTTCATCATTTCTGTCGAAGATTCGATCGATGATATCTGGCAGTTGATGGGCGAGAGCGCGAGACTCTTCAAATACGGCTCCGGCGTCGGCGCTGACTGGTCCAAACTTCGCTCCTCGAAAGAAACTCTTTCGGGAGGCGGCACCCCCTCAGGACCGGTCTCGTTTATGCGTGTCCAGGATGCTACCGGCGGTACCATTAAATCGGGTGGCAAGACGCGCCGGGCTGCCATCATGCAAACGCTGAAATGCTGGCACCCGGATATCATGGAGTTTGTTACAGTCAAACAAGAAGAGGAGCATAAGGCGTGGGCGCTCATCGAACAGGGATACGATGGCAGTTTTAATGGACCCGCTTACGGAAGCATCGGATTTCAGAATGTGAACCAGAGTGTGCGCGTCACAGATGATTTTATGGAGGCAGCCGTATCCGACGGATCGTATGCGCTTCGATCCGTGAAGGGTGACGAAACCATTGAAACCGTCAACGCCGCAGAACTCCTCCACAAAATTGCAGAAGGCACACACGTTTGTGGAGATCCGGGTCTGCAGTACGAAGACACGATCCAGCGCTGGCATACGTGCAGCTCAACGTCTCAAATAAATTCGAGCAATCCATGCAGTGAATACCTTTTTATTGATGATTCAGCCTGTAATCTGGCTTCACTGAACCTGCTTCGGTTTCAAAAATCTGACGGCACAATCGATCTGGAGAGATTACGTGCCGCTACTCGAATCTTTATCACCGCGATGGAAATTCTGGTGGACAATGCTGGCTATCCGTCGCGTAAAATTGCTGAAAACAGTCATGCATTCCGACCACTCGGACTCGGATTTGCCAATCTCGGGGCACTCTTGATGTCGATGGGCCTCCCATACGACAGCAACGAAGGCCGTGCAGTCGCCGGGGCCATCATGGCCGTCGAACACTGCGAGGCCTTTGCCCGAAGTGCTGAAATAGCCGCGAATCCGGCTATCGGACCTTTTGCCGGGTACGAGGAAAACAAGTCGTCCTTCCTCAACGTGGTGCGAATGCACCAGGACGCAGTCGACGATATCGACACCACTTGCCCGGCGTATCTGCTGAAGGCGGCTCACGAATCCGCTGCGCGGATGGTCGCACTCGGTGAAGAATATGGATTCCGTAATGCGCAGGTCACGGTTCTGGCTCCTACCGGCACCATTGGTTTTATGATGGACTGTGATACCACAGGGGTCGAGCCTGACATCGCGCTGGTGAAGTATAAACTGCTGGCGGGTGCGGGCGACGGTATGCTCAAGATCATTAATCGTACCGTGCCCCTGGCGCTGCGGAAACTCGGCTACTCGAAAGCCCAGATCACGAAAATCGTTGAGTATATCGATAAGCAGGATACCATTGAAGGCGCGCCCGCGATGAAAGATGAGCATCTGCCCGTTTTTGACTGCGCATTCAAGCCATTCAATGGTACGCGCTCCATCGGGCATATGGGCCACATTGAGATGATGGCAGCATGCCAGCCATTTATCTCCGGAGCCATTTCCAAAACGGTTAATATGCCTGAGAATTCGACCGTCAGCGAAATCCAGAATGCATACGTTCAAGGCTGGAAACTCGGGTTAAAAGCGATAGCCATATACCGCGAGAACTCCAAGCGCAGCCAACCTCTGGCTACGTCCCAGGGCGGGAACACGAAGGCCGCAATATCATCCGGCGACGGCATTGCCTCTGATGTAAAACCGCAGATCGTTGAGCGGGTCGTCGAAAAGATTGTACACAAATCCGTCAGGCATCGGTTGCCGGATGAGCGGCCTTCGATTACACACAAATTCTCTATCGCGGGACACGAGGGATACCTGCACGTCGGGCTTTATCCGGACACCAAAATGCCCGGCGAAATCTTTATTACGATGGCCAAAGAAGGGTCCACCATCTCCGGTCTCATGGACGCTTTCGCCACGTCGATTTCGATTGCGTTGCAATACAACGTACCTCTTGAGGATCTGTGTAACAAGTTCAGTCACATGCGTTTTGAACCTAGCGGGTTTACAAATAATCCGCAGATCCCCATGGCGAAGTCCATTATGGACTACATCTTCAGGTATCTGGCTCTCAAATTTCTCTCTCGAACGCAGGAGCCCGTACAGGAACATCTGACTGTAGAATCCAAAATTGGAGCAGACAATGTTTCCACGGTGACGGGAGTCGGGCAGCCTAATGGATCGAAGGATGCTGCGGCGGAAGACACGGAGCAAATTGACATGTTCAACGGTGTATCGGCGCAACACATCGATCCTCTCATCGGAGATTCCGTCGAAGTATTCCTTAATACGATTTCGGCAGGAACAGCCTCAAGTACGATCACCGAGACCAACTTGCTCTCTCAGCAGCAAAGCACATTCACTAACCAGGAGGACGCGCCTCCTTGCTCAAACTGCGGTTCAATCACCGTCCGTTCAGGAGCATGTTATTCATGCCTGAACTGCGGCGCAACCAGTGGCTGCGGATGATGATCTGACACAAGCATACGAACACGTCCGGGCTTCTGCATCAGTCGGCAGCCCAACAACGGGGAGCGTCCGGTGGTTGGTGGGACCGCCGGACGCTATTTTTCTGGGTAAGCGTTACGCAAGTTTACCCCGTCGGCAGGTCTTGTTTTCCGGTTGCCGGTAGAACTCAAGACCAAGTCACCGTATGGTTTCGTTTTTGCAACGGTCCACGGGGCAACGTTTGCCCCGGATGGAGAAATTCAAGACAGCGCCCCGGGAGCGGCCCGTCACTTCGGAAACATGAGTTGAACCTGAAAGCGCACACTGTAGTCGGCAAATCCTTCCGGGCGTTCTGCATGGTAATACCCTTGAAGATTTATATTCACAGGAAGCTTACCGAGGCGAACGATTTTCCCGACGCCGCCACCGAATGGAACAATCCAACGGAAATCAGTATCGGCTTCCCAGTTGGAAGTGATAATCGGCGCTGACGTGAGATACCATCCGTTCGCCAGATTTTAGTTAATGAAATATTGCAATAACAACTGGTTCACATCGGCTCTGTCATCGTCTCCTGCTACCGACCAGACGTTACTCACAAGCACGCCCGTCAACCACGGTCCCGTACTGGTCAACAAAACAATCGACGGGCCTATACTCACCTTCCCGGTTCCAATTAAATCATCGGTGGCCGTAGGAATCAAGATAGCCGGCCCCGCCCCCCAGATTAATTTCCCCGGTGCTTTTGGAGACAGGAATACCGTAAAATTAATGTCCCCAAGACCCGTCGTTCTCTCCGTTGCGGAGGCAAAATGCGGCTGCGAGATAATCGGTACGATCGTACGGGTGATCATATTCCAATCTTCACTGATGCCGAACGGATAAACGGGCTGAATATTAAGCACGTTTTGGGTGCGTTCTAATTCACCGATACCGAAACTGGTGTTATTCTGAAACGGAAGGCTGATCAAGTCTCCAACCGGGTTCTGAACAGCTTTTGCCAGATCTCCGTCAGATTCCTGCGCGCTGACCGGACGAGAAAGACCTGTCGGTATAATCAGAATAATCCCGATAATCAGAATATTGCCAAATTGTTTTTTCATTTTAATGTAACCGATGAGTAACGTGAGTGGTCTGAATTAAGCGCGCAAGAAATCGAATGGTACCGGGAAATCCGGGACGTAGTAGAGTAATCAGGGCATATTAACAACATACGAAAAGCATCCCCGGACTCGTTTCGGGGGTACCCAACGGTTGAGTTGTCGTTCGTCTGCATCCTCGTGTTGATTCGAATCTCAGGACGAGTGGGAAACTTCAGCAAGATGTTTCGTATTCAGGCTCAGGAATCGAGCTGATGAAGTAATTGCGGGAAATGAAAAAGATCTGGAATGAATATGGCCTGATTGCCATACTGCTGATTGTTTCGGTAGGCGGATATCTGTCGCTTGGAGATCAAAAGGAAGATTTTCTTTCTGCTCCTCTTGAAGCCATCAGAGCAAGATTCACTCAGCTGATGGAAAATGAAGCCGGCAGGGCTGAGTTTTCAGAATCTTACGCTGATTTTGAAAAGAAAGTCCGGAATCATGAAATCACTCCTGAACAGATTGAGTCCATCGCCGCATCAGTGCTCAATCTTGAAGCTGCCGGTGCCGAGCTGTCGCCCGAGGATGCTGATATGGTCATAGCGATGGCCACGGAACCCGCTCAGGAGGTGCTTCCCGTCCTGAAAACAAATCCGGCTGTTTCGACCGACGCATGGATCGAAACAGAGGATTCGCCTGATTATTCAGTCGCAACCATGTCGGCGCCGCGCAATTCGCCGGTCGATGTTTCGCCCGAACGATATCGCGAGATGAGCGAGCGCATGGCCGTCGCATTCGCTTTTGCGGACGAAATGAATCACATCGCCGACGAACAATCTGACGATGTGGAATTTCGATCTCATGTACGATTCACCTTTGACAACGGAATCACGGTGATGGTCGATTCTTCGGCCGCCCCGGTCTGGAAAAGTAGCGATCTCCGACCGCTCACCAAAAATATGGAGCGGAAACGTATGGTGAGATTCCAGATTGGCCTGAGAGAAATAAACGTTAAACAGGCTGAAGTTCTATCCGATAAACGGAGGCTGTACGCCCGGACAAGAAAAATGCAGCTGGAAGAAAGCGAGGAAGAGCTATTTCTTTTTTCGCTGGAACGGTTCAACAGGCTGCAGGAAATGGGCATGGTGGTTCATCTCGACACCACGATGCTTCGTTTGCAGATCGAAGAGAGTCTGCGACTTATCATGGAAGAGTTTGACGAAACGGACTTGCGGAAGGACGGATGAAGATTGCCAAACGATTTCGATGGGAAGGAGCCCACCGCCTGCCCTGGCACGATGGACTGTGTAAAAGTCTGCATGGGCACTCCTACAGTATGTTTGTCGAAATCGAAGGAGAACCTGACGAACGCGGCATGCTCATGGATTTCAAGGACCTGAAACTCTGCCTCATCGACCTGATCGAAGCCTGGGATCACGCAACCATTGTCGCCAGCGACGATACCGAACTGCGAAACGTAGTGGAGTCTCACGGTTGGAAACACTTCATACTCCCCTACGATACAACTGCGGAAAACATCTGTATTTATACGGCAGAGTATCTGATCAAGAATTCTGAAACCGTCCTCAGGTCCCACAATATTCGCCGTGTCAGGGTTCGTGTTTCCGAAACTGAAACGTGTTACGCCGAAGTCGAGAGACACCTGCCGTAATCGTATCAGGGCCTGCTTACAATTCCCACTGATTCCGCCATCACGATTACGGGAATATTCCCATGTTTTTGTATGCCACGGCAACCTTATCTATGGCGCTGATAAATGCTGCTGTTCGCAGATCCGTACCATGCTTCCTGGAAATGTCCCGGATTTCGTGGTAGGCTGTAATCATGGTTTCCTCAAGCCCGGAATTTACGATGTCAATTTCCTCGGCCCCCGCCGCGATCTCATCCAGTTTCTCCGGTGGAATCTGAACTCCCGATGCCTCCGAAATGGCCTGAATGATACGCGCATTGCTCCGGCGCTCGAATCTTTTGCTCATTCGACCGAAACGCACATGAGACAGGTTTCGAAGCCATTCAAAATAGGAAACGGTTACACCTCCCGCATTCAGGTAAACATCAGGAAGAATCAATACGCCGCGCTCAAGAAGCCGCGCGTCGGCATCTGCGGTGATGGGTCCATTCGCCGCCTCACCAATAATCTTCGCCTGGATCCGGTCTACATTCTCCATGGTGATCTGTCGTTCCAGCGCGGCAGGGATCAGTATATCACAGGGTAACTCGAGCGCATCTACTGAGTTGGATACATTCGAAGCGCCCGGGAATCCGAGAATTGACCCGGTTTCACGTCGATGATCCGCTACAGCGTCAACATCGAGTCCGGCCGGGTTGTGTATGGCACCCTCGTACTCGGCAATCGCCACAATCACGGCGCCTCCTTCCTGAAGGAATTTTCCCGCATGGTATCCTACATTCCCCAGTCCTTGCACAACTATTGTTTT
>JACZYD010000040.1 GCA_022571255.1 Bacteroidota bacterium | reverse complement strand
CAATATGAACGGTCTCAGAGCCGTATTGGCGGTTCGCTCTGGGCGTATCCGCTACGATCCATTCACAACTCGCCGATTTTCCAGGCAGACAAAATCGAGACGCCTCTCATGTGGCAGCACAACGACCATGACGGGGCCGTCCCCTGGTATCAGGGAATCGAATTATTCGTAGCCCTTCGGCGCCTCCAGAAACCAGCATGGATGCTCAATTACAATGGAGCCGATCACTGGGTACAGAAATTGCATCGACGGAAGGACTTTAATATTCGTATGCAACAGTTTTTCGACCATTACCTGAAGGGGGTTCCGGCTCCTGAATGGATGGTCGCAGGAATTCCAGGCGTGATGAAAAATCGCACGTTGGGACTTGAGCTGTCCGGCCAATGAAATGTCGTAAACTTCGATTCCAGAATAATAGGGCATTCCTGCGCCCCTACTTGCTTGTATGATGTTTTGGTTTAGATTGACAGAAAACAGGCTCAATATGTTATGACAGATGCTTCTCTGACACGGCGAAATGTTTCGGGTATTGTGGTCAGTGCTGCCTTGGCGGTATTCATTTTGTCATTTCCAGCGATCTGCTTTTCGCGCCAGATATCGCAGAAAAAAAGTTCTGACGTTTCGCAATTTCAACGACAGACCCATTTCAGCTCGTACGCGAAATGGAATCCAACGCGGGGTGAAATACGGGAACTGTCTGGATTCCGAATACCAATGGGTCCGGGAACACCGAATTCGGTTGCTCGCGCGTTTCTATCCGAATATGGTCCGAGTCTGGGCCTTGTCTCTGAAAATTATCGAATTTCCGGATACCGGGATTCCGTTGCAGGTGGGCGGCGCGTCTTTTTTCAGGAATATGATGGTGACGATCCGGTTTCCGGGTTTGGATTGGTCATGGGAATCAATCGTCCACACGTCGCGGTTGATATACAATCGGGTTCAGGAGATCTTCCCTTTTCGTCTCGGTCACCCGATGGATTCAGTTTCTATCGGGTTGTCGGTGATCCGGTTCACGAAGCGTTCAGAATGGACTGGTACGTCTATTTCTTATCCCGTATTTATCCGGAATCGTCACAACAACGGCTCGCAAGCCAAATCCTGTCAGGACAACCGGGCACACCTGTCCATCATGCGAACAGCAATATTACCGTTGCTGGAATCAGTCATCCTCCCTCCCGCTACCCGGTCGTCAGGAAACGAGACAAGAGCGATTGCATCTCAAACGATTTTTCGGCTACGGCCATGGCTGAGCTCTATACGAGCAATCCTATACACGGAGACCCGGAACAAGTCAGTCTTGAAAACTTGTGCCGTCAGTCTCCCCTCATTCTCGACGGAAAACATGTCGGTGTAGTACCAGATATTGTCCCACGCTCCACCTCAACCACAGGTGATTTTCGTGCGGAGAAAGAATCGGCCATGTTTGACGAGGCCACTGCATATTACCATATTGATCAATTCGTTTCGCTGATGAAGGACTCCGGAATGTATTCTATCATTCCGGATGACTACAAAATATCTGCAATCGTCCGCTCGACTGCCGGATTTCCTGCGGCTGCACGTTTCAACTTCACAACCGTACTCTTTGCGGATGTAGGTTTCCCGTTCCTGAATACGCTTCTGGAATCAGCTGTCATCGCACATGAAGTAACACATTTGTTGATGTTTGATTTGTACTCGCCATCTTATCTCGGATTGCCTGTAAAAGAACATTTTGTCATGGGTGAAGCCTTCGCGGATTACGTGGGTATTGCCTATCGTGCCCGGCAGCTGGGACACTCGGAAGCCTGGCGATTTCCCGTGATGGGTTCTTACTTCGTCCTGGAAACAATCGAGAATCTGCCCCGCGACCTGACGGATCCAACACCGAATATTTCCGGATGGAATACAACAAATTATGTCGGAACCGGAGAGGGTGTTTCCGTGAGCAATGTGTACGACAACGCAATGATTTATTCGACATCCCTGATGGAGTACGACCGCAGTGACGGATCAGACTATTCGTTGTCTTTTGTCATCGAGTCTCTATCCAACATCGGATCAAACACGGCGCCTAATTTTACCAGAGGGCAAATGGCCCTCATTCAGGCGGTCAACGAGTGTGCGTTGATAAAGGCACCTGACCTTACAGAATGCTGCGATTCATCCTGGTGCGCTACCCCGGTGCTCACCGCATTTGCCAGTCATGGCATGGCCGCAGATGAATTACCTGTCGGAATAGAACAGGAAGCCGCAGCGATTCCTGACAATACGCTCCTCACGATCGAAGGAAACTATCCCAGCCCGTTCCCGCTCTCGACAACCATTGTTTTTCGGTTGAGCGATCCATCTGATGTAGAGATTCGAATTTTTGACTTGCAGGGACGAGAAGTGCAGACACTCGCGCAAAGGTATTTCTCGAGCGGGAAACACAAAATCCTATGGCATCCCGGCGATATACCGAATGGAATGTATTTTTATGAAATCGTGGCCGGGAATTCTGTACAGAGAAAAGCGGTGTTTTACGTCCGCTGACGGCATAAATACTTGTTCTGACGTACCCCCTCAGGCGCGGGCATGTCAACCACGCTGGTTCTTCCTTCCACAGCCTTGATCCTGACCCCTCAAGACGAGGCGCGTCAATCTGTATATTACCCGATGGATGAACTGGCAGTCTTCTTTCTACAATAATCAGAACGATAATTGAACGTCGAGGGTAACGAAATTCGATCCATCTGGCTCGATGTCGACAGCGATACGGTCAGAATTATCGATCAGCAGAAATTACCGCACCGGTTGGTGATAGAGCGCATTGACTCGATCGCAACGATGGTTCGCGCAATCCGGGACAAACACGTTCGGGG
This sequence comes from Bacteroidota bacterium, assembly GCA_022571255.1. GTDB lineage: Bacteria > Bacteroidota > Rhodothermia > Rhodothermales > UBA10348 > N075bin62. The sequence goes on along the minus strand of JACZYD010000040.1, from coordinate 22,895 downwards.
TACGGAACTTCTTTTCATGGCTGGTGCGTATGGGGTTTTCATCGCCGCAAAAAGTGCGACCCCTTCCGAATACAGATCGTCGGTTGACCGGGCGGCCGCTAAACTTCGACAATCATGTCCGAGTTCCTTTGGCCTTGCGGCTGGAATTCAGCGCCAGCTCAATGCCATCAGGTCCGGCGAGACTCAGAGCGAGCAAATACACCTCGCTCGGGATTCCGTCGCAAAGCTGGCTGAGGATAACATGATGCAGTGTCTTGAGATCGGGCAGAATGGACTGTCGATACTCGATAGATTGAGTCAAGAGCGAGGTCCGGTGGATCCTGTTAATGTGTTGACAAATGGAAACGCAGGAGCCCTGGCATCGGTCGATATCGGAACGGCTACGGCCCCGATTTTTGCAGCCCGGGATGCGGGTATCCGCGTGCATGTCTGGATTACTGAGAGTCGACCTCATCTGGAAGGTGCGCGACTTACAGCGTGGGAGTTCGAACAACAAAATATCGAGTATACGGTCGTACCCGATAACGCAGCCGGTTACCTGCTGAGTCACGGCCAGGTCGACGTGGTTCTCGCAGGTGTTCAAATAATGCGATCCGACGGCCAGTTTACAGGGTACAGCGGCGCATATTTTAATGCGCTTGCGGCCGCCGACAATTCCATTCCTTACTACATTGCCCTGACACCGTGTGCAATAGACTGGGGCGGTTCGGGATGGACTGGAAATGTTTCCGTTACCCGGGAAGGTGACGAAAGTGTACGATTTGCCAGAGGCCTTCTCGGAGATGCTCTACAGTCTGTCCTGGTTACACCACGCTCAACCAGGACACTGTGCGTCGACGGCGATCCGATCAATCCCCGACTGATAACGGGTTTGATCACGCACCGGGGAATCTGTCGTCCGGAATTTGAAGACCTGTTGAAACTGTTCCCGGAGAAAAGATCACTGAGCTCTGTTTAAGGATTGTCAACACTGTCTGAGACATCAATTCTTTGAGCTCTGTGTTCGGAAAACCTCTGCGATGGTTCCCGGCAAACACAAACCGCAGCACGTCCCCCTCCTGCAGTCGTGGCGACAGTCTCTGGAGCCGGCTATTTTGGGTGTCGTTTCCGTTTTTGAACAATTCCGCTCCACGACATGGCTCCGCAGTACGAATACGAGCGGATACAATCTGGGTAATCCCGATTTATGCCAGCGTGTTTTCGACGCGGAATTGCTTTCGTACTTTGTATTTACGGGCAATACTTTACATTCCCAGCCCACCAGAAAAAATTACACTCCCTGTTCAAGCGTTAAAAACAGATGCTACGATGCAATTCGATCTGCTTTTTGACAATCCGTTGCTGTGATGAAACTCGTCGGCGGTACGCCTGTCCGTGTTCGATGCCCTCGGTCGTGAGGTCGCCCTGCTCGTAGACCGTCAGTTTGGTCCGGGTCCGGGTCAGTATCAGTTCAACTGGGACGCAACAGGATTGGAAAGTGGCATGTATATTTATCGCCTCCGAGCCGGGTCTTTCCAGCAGACCGGAACAATGATTCTACTCAAATAGGAAGAAAATGTAATTGAATCGGCGAACTGAATGTGCTGGAACATATCCAGTCGCTCAAGGCCGTTGTATTCGATTATTGCACACCCCCATTTTCAGAATCAACGTCCTCAACGTCGTCCCGAGGCTCTGTTGATGCCTTATCCGGCCTGAGTGTAAGAACGGGGCACTTGGCCAGGTGGGCTGTTCTTTCGGTGACACTGCCCATGAAGAGGTGTTGCAATCCCGAGAGTCCGTGGGTAGCCATTATGATGATGTCTATCACTTTCTCATCGGCATAATGAGCGATTTCCGAGCCTGGATGGCCCGGACGTACCGATAGCACAACCCGGCGCATATCAAAGCCCGTATCCTCCACATGTCGGCGCATCTTTTCCTCTACAAGTTTCTCAATATTGGGAGTGGACTCGTAAACCGAGTGCATGAATGGCCCGTAAAACGCTGGGTAAAAGGTGTCCTCCACCACGTGAAGTACATCCAGGTTCGCATTCAACTTCTCTGCAAGTCTGGCTGCATACTCAAGTGCAGTAAGCGAATAATCAGAAAAGTCGAAAGGAATGAGTATCTGTGCCATTGGATTGTGACCCGCTTCCGTCTCGTCCTTCCCACCAATGGTAAAAACAGGACACGATGCCGATCGCATGACTTCCAGAGCGACGCTTCCCAGTATCAATTTTCGAAATCCTCTCCTTCCGTGTGAACCCATAACAATAAAGTCACAGTCATTGGCTCTGGCAAACTCTACAATACCAGGAGCCACCTCGTCCGCGTCAACAGATGATTGTGTAACAATAACGCTTTCCGCATGCTGCTCTTTGAGCTGTTCACGGATAAAGAGGTGACGATGTACGTCAACCAGCTTGTCGTAAGGTTCTGCATATGGAACTTTGACGAAGAGAAAATGGAGTTCTGAATCGGTTGCGTTTGCAAGGTCGATCGCGTTCTTTACGACGCGTAGTGCAAGTGGAGAACGATCGACGGCAGCCAGTATCTTCGAAGGAGTTTTCATAACTGTTGGCCCCTATTTTATGGCCATTCAGGGAGCAGTGCAGATGAAACGTGCTACGGAACATAATATGCATATAAATCCTGTGTGTCGTCAGGTATGTAATGCAACAATCGTGGGGATAACCCTGTATCTATTGCTTGTGCCCCCCTGCTGCAACGAATGACCATGCGACATTGGAATTGTCGACCTGATCGTATTATTTTTTGCGGCTCAACGTCCAACAGACAAACGCAGTTCATGGGTAAGAAAAAGAACGACAAGCTCCAGGGAATTGATATTCGATTGGATTCCCAAGACCACTCATTGATCGACCGGGCAGCGAAACGGATCGCTGACATCACGATCTCGGCCGGAGGGAAGATTGTGGGTCCTGTACCGCTGCATGTAAAAAAAATAAAGATTGAAGAACTTTCAATACGAAAACATCGCAGAAGAATCCTCATAACAAATCCGACACCTCGCCTCCTGGAAATTCTGGCGAGTCTGGAGGTGCCTAACGGAGTCAATATCAGTCTCAAAATCGAGGATGATCCGGGACCTGTTCACGCTTCCTGAAAGCTAACGATCTACTACAAATGCAAGCAGGTCATTACGCGGGCTGACAGCCAGACGCGAGATCGAACCCACTCCATCGTCAGAGAAGTCGTAAAATATGCGCCAAGCTCCTCGCGATGGAACCCACTCGTAAATAGCGGCACCCGACCCCATTATCAACCTGCCGTCCGACGTCCACGTGAAGTCTTCTCCGTCTCCGTACGCGGGAGCAATATCAGAGATCGATCCGGTATCCGGGTTTACTTTCTTGATTACCCAATTCTCTTCCGACACTTTATGTACAAAACTGATATCCGTGGTGCCCGGTATCCTGAAAAGAGCTCGGCCGATATTTGAGGCTACCACAGTACGTTTTCCCGTCTTTACATGGGCAATTTGCAGGGTCACGGGATCTCCAAGTATAAATAAAGCTACCCTGTCTTCGTCAATCCAGGCGTAATATCCAACGGAAGAGATATCCGGTAATACGCGATCGCCGGACAAAACGTCAGCGGTCAGGTTCCAGAGTCCCAATTTCCCGTCTCTTTCCTCGATGATTGCAGAATACCCACGCACGGGCAATGGTCTCGGCGAAAATTCATTGACGTCTGAATAAGACATCTGCAGTTTGTGACCACGCTTTATGTTGTATCGATAGATATCGATCGACGATCCTGACTGGTCCGTTACGTACATCACGGCTGAGCCCTCTACGCTGAAAGCGGGATGATTATCATATCCCGGACGATCGGTAATATTCTTGACCGCATAGACTGTTGTATCAACCCGGCCGTCCCGCATCCCAACAAGGTAAATGTCGAATGAGGGCAATTGTTGGGCCACAACCCTGGAGCCAAAAACACCCGTAATCGACATCGCTGTAAACAATGCAGTGACAACTCGAGCCTGTATCGAAAAACGAAGTAATTCTGGCATCCCGTATCTTTTTTAGTCAGACCGATTCATCAACACAACGCTGCTGAGTACGTTCCAGTACTACATTCGTTATGCCCTATTCCAGGTCGATTCGAATTCAACGATATGGTGAGCCGTTTCGTCCATGAAATTAACTGACATTGATCCGGAGGCAACCCGATGGCCGATATTTTTCATGATTTTCCGATTTTTAAATCTCCGGAACGGGTCTTTGAAGTCATCGGGTCGGCGAAAGGACTCGAAGCGTGGTGGTCGTTAGAGGCTGCAGGCACACCGGGGCTCGGTGAAATATATGAGCTCAATTTTGGCCCCGGATACCTCTGGCAGGCCGAGGTTTCCGCTTGCGAGCTGAATTCTCATTTCGAATGGACGATAATCAATGCCGAAAAGGACTGGCTGAATACCCGCGTAGGATTTTATCTAGACGGCGGGGAAGAACGAACTCAGGTTCGATTTTACCATGTCGGGTGGCCAGAAAACAACGATCATTACCGAATCTCCTGTTTCTGCTGGGCTATGTATCTTCGTATCCTGAAGAGATACATAGAGTTTGGTGAATTTGTGCCGTACGACGAGAGACTATCCGTTTAGCGCCTGAGCAATCGTGGTCGTTTTTGCGAAGCTGGTAGGCAATTCCTTATTCTCGGTCTCCCCCAGATCCCAAGAATAGACGCCTGACAATACTATGGTTTTACGTCGACTCTGCTTTTTTCTTTTCTTCTGTTTTTTTGCCGTCTCTCAATCTCTGGCACAGGATAAAAAAGACAAGAAGGAGATAGATCTGCCCCTCGATTCCGACCGTTCGGTCTCGATCGATGCGACAAGCGGTACGTGGATGTCTGTGGATGTAAGTCCGGATGGGGCAACCATCGTCTTTGACTATCTGGGGGATCTGTTCTCCATGTCGGCAACCGGTGGAGACGCTGTACAGCTCACGTCAGGAATGGCCTTCGACGCACAACCTCGTTTTTCGCCGGATGGTTTGCAGATCACGTTTACCTCGGACAGAGATGGTGGCCAGAACATCTGGATTCTTACTCTTGCGGACTCAACCTTTATCCAGCTCTCGAAAGGCGATGCAAACCGGGCAGAATCGCCCGAGTGGATGCCTGACGGCAAGTACATCGTGGCCTCGATAGGCAAATTCAGATTGGGGGGGCTGCCTAAATTGAAGATGTATCACGTGGATGGAGGAAGCGGAATAGAGCTCATTTCAGAACCATCATCGCTGAAAATGCTTGGTGCGGCAGTAACAGCCGACGGCTCCGAAATCTGGTACTCAAGGCGCACAAGTGACTGGCAATACAACGCACAGTTCCCACAGTATCAACTGGAAATGTTCGAGATGGAAACGGGAAAACGTTTTACCAAATCCTCCCGGTATGGCTCGGGCATCAGGCCGACGTTATCGCCGGACGGCCGCTGGCTCGTTTACGGATCTCGTCATGATGCAGATACGGGTCTGGTATTGAGGGATCTTGAATCCGGCACGGAAAATTGGTTGGCATATCCCGTTCAACACGACGACCAAGAGTCTCGTGCCACGCTTGATGTACTTCCCGGGATGTCGTTTACGCCGGACTCACGCTACATCGTGGCCTCATACGGTGGCAAAATATGGCGAATTCCGATCGACGGCGGCGACGCCTTGGAAATTCCATTTCGGGTACGATTTGACCTCCAATTAGGCCCAAAGCTGGACTTCGATTATCCCATCGAGGATACCCCGACGTTCACGGTGCGCCAGATACGGGATGCGGTCCCTTCTCCTGACGGTTCAAAAATGGCGTTCACAGCGCTGGATCGCCTGTGGATAGCCGATGCCGACGGTACCAATCCGGAGCGAGTAACGGAAGAGGCTGTTTCAGAGCACTACCCGACGTGGTCTCCGGATGGCGGCTGGCTGGCTTATGCAACCTGGAACGGCTCAGACGGACACTTGATGAAAATACGTTCCAACGGACGCGGCGGCCCGGTTCGCTTGTCCAGACAACCCGGCCTCTATTTTAATCCGGTCTGGGCGCCCAATGGACGCATTATTGCAATCAAGGGCTCAATAGAAGCCTTCGAGAGCCAGGGGGCGCTGGGCGAGTCCAGCCGCGAAATAGTCTGGGTTCCTTCAGAGCCTGTTGCGAACGACGGCAGTGACGCCACGCTCATCGGCCCGACGGACGGACGCCGCGGCGCTCACTTCGTAAACGGATCTGACAGGATCTATATGCAGCGGAGCCCGGACATACTGATATCCATGCGCTGGGATGGTACAGATGAAATAGAGCATATAAAAGTAAGGGGTCCGACCCCTTCTGGCGCGACCTCAGCTTTAAGTCCATCTGTGTTAAAAATGGCGCCCGTCGGGGACCTGGCCATGGCCGAGATCCAGCATCACATTTATACCGTCACCGTGCCGCACGTGGGTACGGCACCGACCGTTAACGTCGGTAAACCATCGAGTGCGGCCGTTCCGGCCCGTAAACTCACAGACATTGGCGGCGAATTCCCGGCTTGGGCTGCAGATGGGCGCTCGGTGCACTGGTCGCTGGGCAATGCTTATTTCACTTATGACCTGGACGATGCCGAGGCCTACGACGACTCAGTCAAAGTGGCCAAAAAGGCGGAAGAGGATGCGAAGAAAGACGCTGAGGAAGAGCAAGACCCGGACGATGATGATGGCGACCCTGATGACGAAGATGATGAAGAGGACGAAGAAAAGGAGGATGATGACGAAGACGAAGATGATGAAGAGGACGAAGCTTTTCGAGCCGTCGAGATTCGGGTGTTGATTGATGCCAAGCGCGATATTCCTGAGGGTGTAGCCGTGCTTCGAGGTGCCCGCGTGATTACGATGAACGGTGATGAGGTGATCGAAAACGCAGACATCGTGATCCGAGATAATCGAATCGAAGCGGTGGGTGAAAACGGATCTGTGACCATTCCCGGCGATGCCGAAATTATCGACGTAACGGGTAAAACGATCGTTCCCGGATTTGTGGATACGCACGCCCACCTTCGCGCTCGCGACGGTATCCACAGAACAGATGTCTGGCCCTACCTCGCAAATCTCGCGTACGGGGTAACCACGACAAGGGACCCCCAGACTGGTAATACCGAAGTCCTCTCGTATTCGGACATGGTACGCTCCGGTCAGATCCTGGGGCCTCGCGTGTATTCAACGGGACCCGGCGTGTTCTGGCAGGACGGGATTGATTCAGAAAAAAAGGCACTGAGGGTATTGAAGAGGTATTCAGAATACTTCGACACAAAAACCATAAAAATGTATGTTTCGGCCACCCGAAAAGGTCGCCAGTTCATCATCATGGCTGCGAAGGAGCTTGAACTCATGCCGACTACCGAAGGAGCCCTGAATATCAAGCAGAATCTTACCGAAACGATCGACGGATATCCCGGGCTTGAACACTCGCTCCCCATTTTCCCGATCTACGACGATTATATTCGACTTTTTGTCGAAACCGGCAGGACCTACACGCCGACTTTACTCGTATCGTATGGTGGCCCTTGGGCAGAGAATTATTACTACAGTCGTGAAAATCCCCACAATGACGCCAAGCTGCGCAGGTTTATGCCTCATAATCAGGTGGATTCGCGAACCCGCCGTCGTGGCCAGTGGTTCTCGGACGAAGAACATGTATTCAAACGGCACGCGAAGTTCATAAAGAAACTGGTTGAAGCGGGGGGAAAGGTGGGTGTTGGAAGCCACGGTCAGTTACAGGGCCTGGGGTATCACTGGGAATTATGGGCCGTGGCATCGGCCGATATGGACCCTCACGATGCGTTGAGGATCGCTACTCTGTTCGGTGCCCAGGCGCTTGGCCTGGACCGGGATCTTGGTTCCATAGAACCCGGGAAACTGGCCGATCTGGTGGTATTGAACGACAATCCCCTCGATGACATCCGCAATACAAATTCGATACAACTCGTGATGAAGAATGGGCGCCTGTATAATGGAGATACACTCAGTGAAGTTTATCCGCGCCAGAAAGTGCTCGCTCCGTTGTGGTGGTGGGATGACGAACCTCAAGGACTGCCGGGACTCAAGTAGAAGTCTACATGAAAAAGCGAAAATCAATGACACGATCGGTTAGATATACTGTTGAGATCGTCGGAAACGACATATAAAAAGCGCGGCAGGGACTACGAAGTCCCCGCAGAGATGTATACACTTCCGGGCGAGTATTATCACTCGGAGGAGATTTACGGGCGAGAACTCGAACAGATTTTCTACCAGCGCTGGCAGCTGGCCTGTCGGGAAGAACAAGTCGCTGAGCCCGGAGATTTTCTGACCGTCCCGGTTGGAGACGAAAGCATCATCGTCACGAGGACCCGAAACCGAGATATCCGAGCGCATTTTAACGTATGCCGACATCGCGGTACACAAATCTGCGCGGAGGACGAAGGACATTTCACGAACGACGTGATCCAATGCCCGTACCACGCATGGCAATACGACCTGGACGGCGCGTTAAAAGGAGCACCCCTGATGCGGGATGTACCGGGTTTCGATAAAAAAGACTACAGTCTTCACGCCGCACATGTCCACTTGTGGGGCGGGTTTGTGTTTATCAATCTCGCCGATTCACCGGCACCTTTCGAGGAGGAAATGGGAGCATTGATCGGACGGTTCGGGGATTGGCGGCTCCCGGAACTTCGCATTGCCCACCACCTTCCGTACCGCCTGAAATGCAACTGGAAGTTGATTATTCAGAATTATCAGGAGTGTTACCACTGCCCGGGTGTGCATCCGTTATTATCCGATTGGACACCGTTTCAAAATGCGGTCCATGACTGTTTGGAGGGAGCCGTGATCGGTGGGTTCATGACGCTCACCAAGAAGCGAGGAAGCATGACAATGGATGGCGAGGCGGCGGCTCCTCCTGTCTGTAATGTCTCGGGGGATGACCTGCAAAGGGTGCATTATTATTCGGTCTTCCCGAATCTGTTGCTAACGCCACACCCGGACTATGTATTGTATCACCTGATCCGACCCGTGAGTGTGGATGAAATCACGAGCGACTGCTATTTCCTGTTGCATCCGAATATTTTAAACGACGCAGACCGGATGCAAAGATTTCAATCAGCTGTCGAATTCTGGGACATGACCAACAAACAGGACTGGGCCGTCTGCGAACAGATGCAACTCGGCACGCGTTCCAGGCGATTCAAACGCGGACGATACGCCCCGCAGGAGGATATTCTGTACGCTCTGGACAGAGAAGTCCTTAAAGCATTGGGCGAACTGGATTAAACACCTGTTGCACACGCGAAAAGCACCGTTCCTGAGTTCAGAGGTCCCTGAGTTCAGAGGTCCCTGAGTTCAGAGGTCCCTGAGTTCAGAAGTCCCTGAGTTCAGAAGTCCCTGAGTTCAGAAGCTCCGAAATCCCGAAGCTGAGAACCGGCCTGTTTCCTGGAATGAATCTATCGAACACCATTCTCCATTGGGCAGAATCCACTTTTCTACTGCCTGACCCCTCATCGCTTGACCAAACGACGACTGCCCGATGGGTGACCCCGGAGGTACGACAGGGGTGGACGGTGGACGGTATTCAGTTCCCGGTCGCAAGAAATGGCGACTGATTTCGCGTACCAGTTGCCGGTAATGAGCGGCTTCCTGCTCCGAACCTCTGTCCGCCGCCACGCCAAACCGTTCGGAAAGATCTTCGAGACTCGCATTGGTCAGAGCTCTTACCTGCGGCATTCCAGCCGACGAAGCAAGCGATATCAGGCGGCCAATATAAACCGATTCTATCGCGCGTTTCACCTCGGCTTCGTAATCGTTTTCTGTCTGTGCGCCGAGAACAAACTCGGAAACACGAGTCAGTACCTGGTGTAAACCGGGAAGCGAAGAATCGAGTGCATTTTGCTCTACCAGGCGTGCTGCCCTGTCTGAACGGAAGATCTCGGAGAACGTATGGGAAGCAGCTACTACGGCGGGCGTCACTGCATCAAACATGGAGCCGGTATATCTCGGGAAGAGTTCTCTCGAACGGCCAAACCCTGATGGGCGCGGAGGCAAGATTGCGAGCAGACTCATGGGGATTGTAAGCTCTGAAGGAGAAGTTGTCCTGAGTAATGCGTCCAGCGCTGCAGATTGTTCTGATGCCGCCGCCGGCGTCGCTGCCGGTCGTCCGTCTCCCCTGAAAGTATATCGGTAATGGATTCCGCCCAGGGCGGATGCTGCGGCTTCCACCTGAAATCGATGATGCATGTAAAGCGGTACCAGGACTTCTTCGAGCGATGCCATCGGCCGACCCGTTTTGATTGCCGTTTCACCGAATCGATCCAAGGCCACACGTCGTACGTCCATCATTCGTTCCAGCTCAGCGGCCGGATCCGAGCCGTTGGACCACTGATCAGCTCTCGGGTTTGTGTTGATATCCTGGTTCGTCAGGTATAACAGATCCTGGTCCCAGGCGTCACGCAGAATTTTTGCGAGTGCGGCGTCCTCGTCCGTGCCCTCTGGAAAATCCTGATAGCCATATGCAACGGCCACCTTATCCCACGCCCCGATCTGCGTGTCATAAACCCGGCTGTAGTCGAAGGATCCGTCTTCGTTCAATGTGATCAGGGGGTGCGGATAATCAAGAACCGAAATTCGGCCCTGTTCACTGTCATAATAGTTGTGACCCAGACCAATCGTATGTCCGATCTCATGGGCCGAAAGTTGACGTAAACGCGCAAGTGCCCACTCCGCAAGTTCCGGCGGTGTCTCGTCGCCATTTTCATAGGGCGCAAGCAACCCCACGGCGATCATATAGTCCTGCCGTACACGCAAAGACCCAAGTGTGACCTGGCCTTTGATAATTTCGCCCGTCCTGGGATCACTTACCGATCCTCCATAACTCCATCCGCGCGTTGACCGATGGGCCCAATTAATCATGTTGTACCGGATATCCAAGCTGTTGACTCCCTCAGGCAGCATTTTGACCTGAAACGCATCTCGATACCCGGCTGCTTCAAACGCCTGATTCCACCACCGAGCGCCGTCCAGCAATGCCGAACGAATCGGCTCCGGAGTTCCGCGATCGAGATAATAAATGATCGGCTCGACCGGGTCGCTTAACGCTGCTGAAGGATCGACCTTTTTCAGGCGGTGTCGGGATATAAAACGTTTCGTCATCGGTTGGCCCAGAGGCACGGCGTAGTCGAGATAGGAGATACCGAAATAACCGGCCCTCGGATCAAATTCGCGCACCTTGTAGTCGCCGTCCGGAAGTTGAACGAAAGCCTGATGCACCCGAAACGTAGCCGCCTCGGAAGTAGCCGCAACACTGCCAACGCCTTCGAAGAACGCCCCGTCGCGGCCACTTGGTGAGGCTGCAACTTCCGTCCCACGAACAAACGTCAAGGTGGCCTCCATTTCCGTGTTCATCGGGAAATTCTGAGTCATCGGCATATACACGGCACTTCGGGATTTGTCAAGATGATACGTCCCGGGACGCAGGCGCCCGGCAATGTTGTGTGAGTCCCGGAGCAAAAAATCGGTGGCATCGACCAGCACTCGGCCATCCGTCTCAGCAGATACCTCGAATCCCCATAAAGCAGATCGGGCAAATGCGTCCGTCACAGCCTGCACCTCGTCCGGGTTGTCGCTGTTGGCACGGAAACGGTAATTGGGTTGGATCATCAACACCTTCGGACCCACGCGTTCAAAAACGACGATTCTGCTGCCTCCTCCCTGCCCGCGATCCAGGCCGATATCGTTCGAGCCCAGTCCGGCGGCCAATCCACCCATATGCAGAATTTCTTCGTCGAATCGATTAATCTCGAGCCATAGTTTACCCTTAAAGTCATCCCAGTAGAGCGGAAAAAACCCATCCAGTTTCTGCATTTCTGCCGTTTTATCCTCTATTGAGGGCCGGGGGTCTTCTTGTGCCAGAACTGATGTCGAACCGGCTGCTGCAAAGAGAACTGCCAATACGAGACAGGTGAAAACACACCACAACATGAAACGGGGCGCGGGGCTGTTGACTTTCATTACCAGGGGGATCTTGTAAGATTTGTGATGCCAGACTCAAACATACGATCAGTACGCAATTCAAAAACGTTCCAAGTGTTTCCGGATTCGCTGTGAGCAGCAAGCGGCGGCTCAAAGCGAAGCTGTATGCGTTCACCGGCAGATCCGAAATCAATCGGGACGCGAGACTGACGGCTTCAATTCTTTAAGAATGCCCTCCCGACGAATGCCTCCATGAGACTGGTGGTAGGTCGCCTCGCCATTCACGACGATGATTACCTGGGGCGTTTCATGTCGGATATTAAACCTGCCGGCGATTTCGTTGGAAACGTCCCGGGCCATTTGAACTACAATTTCGTATATCGGTCCGTCGAAGGCATCTGATACGGCTTCTATTTCGCGTTTGCTGAAAAAACTGGAAGGACACGTGTTGCTGTGTTTATACAGAACAACGGGTTGCTTACTTGAATCACCAAGTACTTCGTTGAGCTTTTCCACAGACATCATTTGTTCTATGGAAGACGGAGCTGACGAACCGAATATTCTATCGAACAAGCCCATAACAAGGATCAGCAAAGATTATACATGTATAGAATTCCAACGTGAATGCCCGACCGGTTCCGGATGTTTCATGCCAACTTTCGGGTGTGCCATGGGCCCGTTATCGCAAGAGTCAGTCCATCCCACTGAATGTTTACAAATAACGTGGACCCATCCGGAGAAAATGTCGATCCCGCGAACTCCGACTCGCTGACCGCATTGCGGGCAAACCGGTATATGTTGCCACTCGGCGTTATTCCGACGAGATTCTGTTCGCCTGGACCGTCTTCACATACGATAAGGTCTCCCCACGGCGACACGGTAACGTTGTCGGCATTGTCTATAATCCCGGAATCATTCGGCTCGACAAAAAGCTCAAGAACGCCCGGATCCGATGATTCGTCCCACTGCCCTTCGACCCTTCCGGGCGTATACTTCCAGATCTGACCCTTTTTGGTCAGACCACCGTTGGTGCACGCAAAATAAACGGCTCCGTTGCCATACCACATCCCTTCACCTCGAGCAAAACGGGCTGCACCGTCTTCGAATCCCCGCAAGCGAAGATCACCCGCCGGAGACTGGACGTCGTACATATTCACCCAGCGTATACTGAATCTGTCTCCGGGCGAAATGAGTTGTTCATCCCAGTTTCTCGTATCCATGCTTTTTGTATCTTGGAACGCAAGAGCCTGCAGTTTGCCACCCCTGGCAAGATCCCCAGGAACGTCGGGAATATATCTGTAGATCAGGCTGTCCCCCTTATCTTCTGTCAGATACACAACACCCGATGCCGGGTCAATAGCTACGGCCTCGTGAACAAACCTCCCCATCCCCACCAGAGGAATGGCCTCGTGAATCATGGGTGTCGCGGTTGCCGGGACCTCGAAACAATATCCGTGGTCTTTACGATATTTGTCACCCGCCCGAATATCGATCTCTTCACACGTGATCCAGGAATTCCATGGCGTTGGTCCGCCGGCGCAGTTCCTCAGTGTCCCGGTAAGGCTTAAAAAATGTCTGACCAGGGACTGTGAGCGCGTATCGAACACCAGTGTCGTGGTTCCTCCGAGGCAGGGATCATTGTTGTAACCGGCATCATAGAGAAGACTATGGTCGATCAGCGAAAACGCCCCCTGATCCTTTCCAAAGGGTCCCTCCTCTGCATGTGCGCCTGGATTGATCTCCTGATTTCGAACGAGAATTGTCAGTCCGTTCGGGCCCGGAAAAGCTGCCATTCCGTCGTGCGCCCATGGTACATAAAATCCGTCATCCATTTTTTCGCCCTTCCGGGAGACAACCACATACGAAAAATCTGCAGGCAGATCCAGAATCCCGTTCGGGTCAGGAACGATGGGACCGAAACCATCTATCGTAGTCACCTGGGAAAAAGCCGCTGTTGAACGACATCCAATCAAGGTTTGAAGCCCGGAAAAACCGAGGGCGAAGGCCGCTGAAGAACGAAGAAAATGTCGCCTTGAGGTATGCATGTATGAACGGTATGATTATCACTATCTTGTGCGGTATTTCGTAACGTTTGTACTTTCAATCGTACTGAATACGTGTTGAAATTGACCTGCAATTTAACTCTCTTCAGAAGATTATCATGAACAGAAGACATTTTATTATTCGTGCCGGAAAGTCTTTTCCCGTAATTGCTGGAGCTCTCTACGTCGTAGGTTGCGATTCTGATTCCAATGACGACGACAGCGACGGAGACCCGGGCAATAATAATCCGCCGGCTGGAATGACGATTTTTGTCACTTCCACACGCGTCGACGGACATACGCATAATACTGAAGTACCCTTTTCCGATCTGGATTCTACGGTAAGTCGCTCATATAATGCTTCCAGCTCTGGAGGTCATATTCACACCGTAACCCTTTCTTCAGCGCAACTGAACTCTATTGAAAGTGGTTCGTCGGTTACAGTAACATCGTCGAGCAGTTCAGGGCACACACATCAATTCACGTTCAAGAAGTCCTGATTCCACCGAATTAATAATCGCTTATCAGTTCACAACCCATTTCTGTGTCCATACAAATTTGCCACCGAGTCCGATGGTCAATTCGTATTCTCCGCGAGCCGTCGGAGAAAAAACAAAATCCGCAGTTTCTCCCACTCCGAATCTTTTACTTATTGCAACCTCTTTGCGCTGATTATCAGGAAAATCTGCGCTGTCTTTCGCAATGGCCAGAAGAGGGATCCCCTCCTCTCCTTTTTTCATTTGGATGAAAATCGCACCCGCAGGAGCAATGTTGATCAGCCGGATACGGTGCGACTCTCCGACTTGCACCATAACATCGGGCTGATCTTCCAATCCGTTCAGTTCGAGGTCCGCCAGCCTCTGCGGATTTGTCTCACGCCAACCCACAATCGCAAGATGATCATGTACCGGATCAAACTTTTCTTCCTCAGGAAGGACAATGATCGCTCCGCAAAGACCGGCTGTCAATTGTTGAATATCGTCCAGATGCGAGTGATAAATGAACGTTCCCGACCTCATGGATGATAATTTGTATGTAAATGATGCACCAGGCTCAATCGCGGGTGAAACTTTACCGTCGGAAGCACTCCAGTCGGGTACACCGTCAGCCCAGCCATCAAGCTCAAGTCCGTGCCAATGAATGCCAGTCGGCACCGAAAGGCGATTTTCGACGGTCACGTACGTTGCCTGATTTTGACGCAGAAATAAAGAAGGCCCGGGCGTTCCTCTATTTAATGAGTCCGGTCGAGACGTCGGATCGAATGAAAACGAATACCTTGTGCGCCCCGGCGCTTCATATTCATTGGCATACAAGGTGATATAGCGATCATCTCCACTGTGGATCAGCTCGGTCGGGCCTGGTTGAACCTCGATGCCTATCACAAGCCCCGCCATGTGCGGGTGTTCGCCCGGTGGATCCAGTGCTGCCGCTCCTGGCAGCCTGATTTCGTTGGTTACATGAAACGACAGGTGGCAGTGAAACAGCCAGTTTCCTGGCCGCGATGGTGTCCACTCTATATCCATCGTCGTCCGCCCGCGCATAAAATGAGTGACTACATTTTTACGATCCGAATCAGAATTTCGCTCGTTTACAAGCGGGTCACCCAACGCCGTGATATCATAAAAGAACCCATGAAGGTGCATCGGATGGTTTCGCGTGGACGCATTTATTATTCGCCAGCGTTGAGTTTCCCCCACCTCGAGTTCCTGACGCTCTGTGAATGGCCAGGATTTTCCGTTAATCGTCAGCGCCTCAACGTATCCATTCGCGCTCATGGTAGAGTCCACAGCAGCCGAAAAGATGTTCATTACGAATATTCGGTCATCTTCGACCGGGTCTGTCACATCGATAATAAATGCACCGGCGAGTTGTTCGCGCTCTTCGCCGCTGCTGGATTGCACTCCGGCGCCGAGTCGTGCCCAATACATATACGTACCGGCCACGCCCGCCTCGAATTCGTGCAAGACAACTTCTCCGGGCAGCACATAGAGACTGTCGACGGTCTCAGCTGGACGCTTGTGTAACCCGAATATGGTCAGACTTGAATCGGTCAGCGAATTCCGAATAGAGACCCTGACCCGGGTACCCTCGGTCACTCGAAACAGAGGAGCTGGAATACTCGGCGCCTTTCCTGTCTCCTTTATGGCGGTCAACCTCAATCCGGGACGATCAGCCGTTTCAATACGGAATTCAGCCCAGACAACCTCAAGTTCTACACTCAGCACTCCGTCAGAATCCACGGTTCCAGCGGAATGCCGATTATCATTCGCCGTGACAAGTGGAAGTCCGGTGTTTTCGGAAGCAGTAATAAGTCGCTGAACGGTCCGGGCCGACACGAAATCAGGACTTAATCGATTAAACCCAGAATAATAGAAATCCGGATTGCACTATGTAAGCCGGTTGCCATCTGCACGGAGCAGATCAAAAACCATTTTAATCCTGGCATGTCGTCTCCTTTGAGTCTCCGATAACCGATATCCTACAATCGATTAATCAAGAAACACAAAATATGCGACGGGCGCAACAGGAATAAATTCCGTTCCGCTACTGCATTGCAAACCAGATAATGCTGAGACTGAATCGCGACGTTCGGAACGACCTGTCAATCGTGGTCAAATCTACTTCTTCCCCATCGATCCGATAGTCGTTGAATATTCCCCAGCCGGCTGTAAGATATGCCTGCAGCGCAATCGGCCCTTTTACAAAGTTCTGAACGCCGACGCCGAGAGAATACATCCTCCCCTCAAGTTCAATCTCTGGTTTCGGGAATGCGTTTTCCATTGATATTCCGGAAACCGTTACATCGAAGATATATTTCCATGGACTGACCAGACTTCCAAGTGTCATCCTCGCACCCAGATCAAGATGTGCCAGAGAATACGTATCTCCAGTTCCTGTCTGCTTCAGGGTGCCACCGGTTGCATTGACAAACACCGAAAATCCATTCGTAATTCCATAGCCAAAGCCTATGCCCCCGCCACCACCATTTTCCTGGCTGATATTGAACTCATCGGTCGTCCAGGCGGTCAATGACACGCTGGGATAAATAAATACTCCGGTTGTAAGGTGCTCCGCTGGATCGGTCCTTTCCTGAGCACGCGCGAGTTTGACTTGGACCAATAAGAGTCCCGATAAAACAAGGCAGAATTCCGGGAAGCGCCGAATCAAAGACATATAGATCGGTGTTATTTTTTTTGTCCGGGCGAGAATCGAAACAGAATTCAACCGGCTACTCGCACAAGACAGGACTCCCATTATCGCGGATTCGACCTGTCGCCGCAACCAGGGCTTCCGTAATACCCGGTTCGTGAGATGAATGTCCCGCATCCGGAATAATTAACAGAGACGATTCGGGCCACACACCATGTAAATCCAGAGCATTTTTTACGGGACATACGATGTCATATCGTCCGTGCACGATGAAGGCAGGAATCTTCCTGATTACATCAACACGCCTCAACAAAAGATCATGAGGCTCGAACCGCACATTTCGGAAGTAGTGGGCTTCGAGACGCGACAAACTCCACGCAATTTCCGGATTTTCAAAATGAGACATAAAATCGGGGTTTGGCAACAGAGTACACGACGCGCCTTCATACAGACTCCAGGATTTCGCGGCCGCCATAGCCACACCCGGATCATCACCACTGAGCCTCTTCCAGTAGCCCTCCAGCAAATCATTGCGCTCCACTTCCGGAAGAAACCCGGCGAACGTTTCCCACAGTTCCGGCTGGATATTTCGAATTCCGTATAACCACCAATCAATTTCTTCATCCCGGAGCAACCAGATACCCCGTAACGTCAGGCTCAAGCAACATTCCGGATGCTGCTGAGAATAGTAGAGACTCAATGTGCTTCCCCACGATCCGCCAAATACGTGCCATCGGTCGATCTTTAATTTCTGCCGGATTAATTCGATATCGCTTACCAGATCGTCGATCCCGTTGTTCTGAAGTTCACCGAGCGGTGTTGATCGACCGCATCCTCGCTGGTCAAATAGAACAATCCGAAAATACTCGGGGTCAAAAAAACGACGGTCCACCAATGCGCAGGCCGCTCCCGGACCACCATGAAGAAAAAGGATGGGTACGCCTTCCGGATTTCCGCACTGTTCCCAGTAGACCTTGTGAATATCATCAACCTGAAGCGTTCCAGTCTCAAATGGTTCGATCTCGGCATAAAAAAATTCATTGGACATGAGTTGCTTGTCAGTACGATTATACGCGATACGTTGAATTCAGCTTTTAATTCACACGTTTTCACGCCTTTCGGCTGTGAAAATCACCATGATAGTTACCGAATGAACGCTTAACCCGGATATAGTTTTCGTTCTCCTGTTGGATTTTCCACCGTAATACGCCACTCTGACCAGCGAGAATTGTTACCTGGAGTGCATCGCAAGAACCGGATACGCTTTTGCAAGATGTACACCTCGAAGCCACTCAGAATGAGGCCAGTCCCAATTTTTCCAGAGTTGTTCTTCATTTTCCCACACATCGACCGCATCCTCGTCACCGTCAGAAACGAATGACAGAAAGGTGGCGAAAGCATCAGCGATTCTGCGGTTTGACCACATGTCCCGGTATTCAGGAAACTGATCTCGTTCCTTCATCAATCGCAGTCCGAAAACAAGCTCTTCGCGCGTGTTTCTTCCTGGCCGGTTATGATCGACGAAAATCTCAATATTCATCTGCGCCAAGGCGCTTCCTTCAGCTGCTGAATTTCGCAACAGGACCTCGTACGCCCGTGCCCGTCGTGCATTGCCAACCCCGTTGTAGAAGAAATACATCTGCAACATCGACTGAACATCGCCGTTTTCCGCTTTCTCTTTATGATCACCGTAATATCGATCTTCGAGAATATTCCCGATAAAAGGGGTATCCATCAGGGAGTAAAAATCCTCAGGATCGTCAGAATAGAGGTGTGCCGTGACCAGGGCGGAATACCCGAGCATAGTAAGAATGACACCGGCAAACCAGTATTTCATGCGCTGAACCTGATGAGAATACGTACTCTCAACAAGTATCGGCACAGCGTAAGATAATTCAACCCGAACCGGGAGACACGATCATGGCCCTTGTTCGAGATAATCTTCCCCGGGATTCACGAACAGATTTTCTTCCCACGAATACTGGTGATCATGGAGTTCTCGATAGCGGCCATTCAGCGCCATAAGTTCAGAGTGTACACCCCGTTCGGCAATTTTACCATTTTCAATGACCAGGATCTGATC
Source organism: Bacteroidota bacterium (assembly GCA_022571255.1). GTDB lineage: Bacteria > Bacteroidota > Rhodothermia > Rhodothermales > UBA10348 > N075bin62. The sequence goes on along the minus strand of JACZYD010000040.1, from coordinate 3,642 downwards.
GGCGCTGCGTATCGTGGAAAGCCTGTGAGCGATGACAAACGTGGTTCTCCCCTGCCGAAGACTTTTGAATCCTTCCTGGATGAGCGCTTCGCTTGCGCTGTCCAGACTCGACGTAGCTTCGTCCAGAATCAGGATCCGAGGATCGGCAAGAATCGCACGTGCGATCGCGATCCTCTGCCGCTGCCCACCTGAAAGTTTCACACCACGTTCTCCTACAATCGTGTCGTAACCGTCAGGGAATCCAGTTACAAACTCATGACAATTAGCCATTTTGCTGACACGTTCGACATCTTCCGGCGTGGCATCAGGCCGTGCAAACCGAATGTTGTCGGAAATCGTACCGTCGAAAAGAAAATTCTCCTGTAAGACAACGCCCAAATTAGAGCGGTAATCGGCCAATCGAATGTCTGCAAGGTTTTGCCCGTCCAGGAGCACTTCGCCCGAATCAGGGCGATTAAAGGCCATGACCAGATTAGCAAGTGTGCTTTTTCCAGACCCGCTTGACCCTACCAGTGCTGTCGTCGTCCCGGCGGGCGCCGAAAAGGAAATACCTTTAATTACTGGCACGCCCTCGTCATAAGAGAAGTGCACGTTATCGAAGGTGATTTCGCCTTCTACATTCTCAAGCGGCGAGCGATTCTCATCCTCTTCGTCTTCTGTGGGGCTGTTCAGAAGCTCCCGAATTCGGTCCAGACCAGCAAATGCTTCCGAGACCTGAGTGCCGATCGAGGCCATCTGTACGATAGGAGCAGCCAACAGGCCGATCAAAAAAATGTACATCATGAAATCTCCCAATGTCATCCGACCTTCCAGAATCGAATTTCCGCCGATTACAATCATCAGCATGCCCACCCCGCCAATGACCAGGCCGGCAAAAGATGAAATAAGCGAAACACCCGTGATGGACTGTTTGACATTCTGAAAAAGTTCATTTACGCCGTCTGAAAAAACTTTCTGTTCTCTCTTCTCTACGCCGTACGCTTTCACAATTCGAATTCCGCTCAGCGTCTCGTTCAGACGACCCGTAACCTGCGCATTGATTTCGCCGCGTTCGCGAAAAATTGGACGCAACCGCTTGAATGCCATCGCCATTCCCCCTCCGAAAAGCAGCAATATCCCGAGAGTGGCGGCCGTAAGCTGCCAGTTGAGGTAAAAGAGCAGCCCGAGTGCAAAGATCGCCGTAAATACCCCGCCAACAAGCTGGACGATACCGGTCCCGACGAGATTTCGAATACCCTGGGCATCTGTCATGATGCGAGAGATCAGCACGCCGCTCTTGGTGCCATCGAAGTAACTGATCGGGAGACGTGTTACATGGGCCTGAACCCTCCGCCGCATATCCATGATCGCACCCTGCGCCGTCACGCTGATAACCTGTGAAAGCGAAAATGTGGTCACGGCGCCGACCAACGTCGCGACGCCGACCCAGGCAGCCAGTTGAACAAGCATCTCACCGCGCCCTTCTCCAATCACGGTATCGATCAGATACTTGGCGCCTGCCGGAAGTACAAAGCCGCTCGCCCGGTTGATGACCATCAAAACGAAGCCGAACACCAACTTGCGCCGGTGGGTCCACATAAGCCCACGAGCTTCTTTCCATGTCTCGGCTACGGCAAATGGATTTTTCTTTTTTTCTACCGCGGCTTCTTCTTCCGTAGCCGCATCGGCGTCGTTTTTCGGTTCGTCTGCCATGTAATTCCAATCTTCAATTTAGATATCAACCGCGTTACACGCCTGTATACTCCAGTCGATCCTTCCCGGACTCAATCACCGGTACTGCGGGTAATCATTATGCCTCACTACCAGGTACCGTACCGCCTGTTTTCCGTGTAATCGTGCGGCCCCGGGATTCCGCGAACGGACGAGTATCTGGCAACATGGAATCTTTCGGTTCATTATTTTCTCACTCAAACTCAATCTGATCACAGAACGATTTCAGGATCCTGCCGATCAATTCGCCTCATTTTACTCTTCGTCTTGACTGTCGTAGCGCCACAGACAGTACGCGCACAGACCGGCGTGTCATTCAACAGTTATGAGGCATTCAAGGATTCACTCGTCGCACTGACACAAATCACAGACGCCTTGGAGCGTGATGCTCAACTCACAGAATTCTTCACCGATCTCCAAACCCAAGGCCAGATCCCGTATACATACGGCGAATCTGTAGCCTTTCTTTATCGTGGACCAGGCTCAACTATTCAGTTCGCCGGAGATTTCAACGGGTGGAATCCGCGCGATGGTAACTCCATACTCATGGCACCATCCGATGTCTGGATTCGCGAAGAATCGTTTCCCGGTGATGCCCGGCTGGACTACAAGATTGTGCGCAATGCAAATGACTGGATTCTGGACCCAGACAATCCCCTGAAGCAGCGGGGTGGTTTCGGGGACAACTCTGAGCTTCGCATGCCGATGTATATCCCATCGCCGTGGGTTGATCGTCAACCAGGAATTCCAGCCGGAACGTATTCTTCGAACTTCTCAATCATCAGTTCGAATCTGGGTTATACCGTAAGATATCGCGTCTATACGCCGGCCGCCTACGACTCTGATCAACTCTCCAACCTCCCGGTGATCTACGTGACCGACGGCCATGAATATGCAGCAGATCCAACCGGCAGCATGCTCATTGTACTGGACAACCTGATTGAAGCAGAGCGTATCCCACCCGTTGTTGCCGTGTTCATCGATCCAAGAGTCGGCGGTAACAATCTCAGGTTCTCCCAGTACATCGAAAACGATGCCTTTGCTGATTTTGTGGCCGATGAACTTGTCCCGGTTATTGACGCGTCGTACAGAACCGACGCGAGACGCGAGGCCCGGGCGATCCTCGGAACGTCTCTGGGCGGCTTGAATTCAGCATTTTTCGGTGCTGCACGAACGGACACATTCGCTCTCCTGGGAGTGCAGTCCCCGGCATTCAAGGCGGGTAACAATATGTATGATCTCTACCGGAACGAGCCGGTTCGAGACGTGCGTATTCACATGTCGTGGGGTACGATCCATGATGTGGGCGATGCCGGAGAAAAAATGGCTGAGATTTTGTCAGACAAGGGATACGAATTCGAAACCGTCATCCTGAACGAAGGACATTCATGGGGTGCCTGGCGGGCATTGCTTGACGACGTACTGGTGTATTTCTGGGGCCTTGAGATTGTTGTCGGGACCACTGCAATACCAGAACGCCGGCAGCCTTCCCTAGGTCAGAATTACCCGAATCCCGCCGAGATCGAAACAATTATTCCCTTTTTCATCCCGGAGATTGCCGTGGTTCGTTTGCGTCTTTACGATATGCTGGGTCGCCTCGTCACAACACTTGTAAATGAAGTCCGCACCTCCGGAAACCATGAAGTAGCAATGCAAACTTCGAACCTTCCAAGCGGTGCATATATTTATCGGCTGGAGCTTGACGGAAACTTTGTCGCCGACCGAACACTGGTGCTGCTGCGCTAGGAGTCTGTCGGACTGAGAAGAATCTTCAATTGTTTTTATTAGATTTACGCCAAATTTCGACAAAACACCGATTCAATAAAAACAACGACTTACAGCGAAAGTCCGACAGACTGCTAGCCGAAAAACGAATCATGAAACACCTGCTTATTTCCGCATTCCGCCAAACACTTCAGATTTTGATCACCG
>JACZYD010000153.1 GCA_022571255.1 Bacteroidota bacterium | reverse complement strand
AGTTGGGAAAATAGTAAGGATTTCATGGTAGTTGGTCAGACAGGAAGGGAACCACGGTAATTGCATGAATCAGGAAAATATCGGATTGGTTTTGGATACCGACCACGTTTCGGGAATTCGTGATTCGCATTCTTAACTTGCAATTTTCCGAAAACTTCCCACACGTATCAAAAAGTAATGCCTGATCACGCTCGCCGGGTACTGCTTTTCGATCTGTATTCTACCGGACACCACCTGCAATACCTCTCCCAGTTGGCTTCGTTCTGGGTTCGAAACGAGCTTAAAGGACAACTTGATATCGTCGTTCCGTCGTACTTCGTTAACGCCCATCCCGCCTTCGTAACGGTTGTCCAGCAACATCGTGCAAAAGCAAGGATCAATCTGATCTCTATCGAAGAACAGGTATTTGTCGAAGATACTCGTAGGTTTCGATTGATTCGAAGCGACCTTGAATTTGGTCGGTTGTTGACGACGTATATCGAGAAATTACGACCCGATTACTGTGTAATCATGTATCTGGACAACGTTCAACTTTCTCTGGCGATGGGTCTGCGATTCGATTTTCCTGTCCAACTCTCAGGCATTTATTTTCGTCCGTCATTCCATTACAAACGTTTTTCGCACGACCAATCTGGTGTCATCGAGAAGATAAAACGGCTTCGCAAACGATTGGTGCTAAGCGCCGCGTTACGGAATCCCCATTTTACGGATCTTTTCTGCCTGGATCCGTTTGTCGTCCCGTACATCAAAAGTACCGGGACGCGTGCCGTATTTCTTCCTGACGGTATTGAGCAGCGCGATACAGATCCGATCCATGCAAACCGGGGTGGTATTGACTCGGGCGAGACTCAATTATATCATTCGGGCACCACGCGAAGTGTAATGCTTAGAGACTGGGGAGTAGAAAATGGTAGAAAAGTAGTCCTGTTTTTCGGAGGCATAAACAGCCGAAAGGGGGTATTTCAGGTTTTGGATGCCGCGAGTCTCCTTGCTTCCGGGATTCAAGAAAAGTTGTGCCTCGTATTTGTCGGAGTCATCGAAGAAACAGAACGAATAAAATTTTTGAATCACGTCGAATCGTGTCGAAAATCAACAGTCGTGCAGCTGATCGTCCAGAGTGGATTTGTTGACGAAACGGATGTTCAGGATATCATTCGCGGCGCTGACCTCGTACTCATTACCTATCAGCGGCATCTGGGATCCAGTGGCGTGCTGATTCGGGCTGCCACAGAAAAAATCCCTGTCCTGGGCTCTGATTATGGTTTGATTGGCGAAAATATTCGGCGGCATCACCTGGGCCTCTCTGTCGACACAACGTCCCCCCGCGAAATCGCCCACGCGCTCACACGGTTCATATCCGATCCTGGAAGTGTGGAATTTGATGCCGAAAAGGCATTGGCTTTTGCCCGGCAGAACACTGCCGACGAGTTCTGTTCAACGATTTTCGATCGTGCACTGTTGTCGATTTAGATTTCGCAAGGTCACTAACGTAATTGTTTGGTTTTGAGGATTTGTACCTCTCCACCGATGAAGCTGGAATCAAATCACATTGCGAGATGAGATCTTCACCATGTTGAAGACCACGTATTGATTCCAAGAAAGGAGGATACCTTTCTTGTGGGTCCAACGCTCAACGCGATCTGCTAGTCGAATTAAGACATTATCGGGGCGATTCGGAATAAGAATCGAAGTAATCATGGCTACAGGTAGTTCAACTAAACCACAATACAATAACTCTGTCTTCCATTCTTCCAGTGCACAAAGGCGACCAATGTCATTTTTCGTGAATGGCTTTTCATCCTCTGTTCGGGCTTTCGGCGTCAGTAAACGAAATATTTTCAGCAACGGATTGTCAGCAAGTGGCTCCTGAAGCATTACTCGACCTCCGGGTTTGAGAATCCTGTGTATCTCCCGTAGAGCAATATCTGGATCTAAATGATGAAGGATTCCGTATCCGACTACAAGGTCGAAATAATTGTCAGGAAAATTTGTTTTGTGAGCATCTATCACCTGAAACGAAAACTGTTCAGCAGAGAAACCGCTCTGAGTCGCGGCCTTATTGGCCGCATCGATATAGGTAGCAGATATGTCGATTCCATGAACGTCTGCACCGTGATTGAGATATCTAAGACTGTCTTGTCCACGGCCACAACCATAATCCAGAAGACGGCGCCCCTCGCTCGCCTGGCCCAAAGAGATACGCTCCATCTCGCTTAGCATGCGCGTACGAGACGGGAAAGACAGAATATGAGTAAATCGACTCTTGATCCTGATATTCTCAGCGAGAACATCATCTTCCTCGTGTGCTTTCTTTTCTCTTTCTACCCTGGCTTTTAGTGAAAAAGAAGAGCCTGACATTTTCTCAGTTGGCAATTTATCTGCGATGAACTGTTAGAATGTAATAATTCGTGACACGGCGGCCATGTCGACGGTAACCCTGTCTACGTGTATGTATCTATTCGAGCGTAATTGACCACAAGTCATGATGTGTATTCAGTGATCTGCACCGTCCTATCGATGCATTTGTAGTCTCACACATCTATCGAATGGAACGAGTTGGTCGTTCGGGCTATCTTACTGAGCGCCCACATTATAACACTTGCCGTCGGTTTCATTCCCCGATCCGCCCGGCCTTCACCCCTCTGAAACGCGACCCACAGCTTTTCGGCGAATCGGTCGAGCGACCACTTCGAGATGGTTTCCTGGGATCGGCGGCCCATCGCGTCCCGATCGGTATCAGGTGCAGTTACGTGGCTGAGCAGCCGAGCCAATTCTTCAGGTTCATCGGGGTTGAAGCGATAACCGTTTTCGCCATCACGAACCAGGTCGGCGGCACAGCCTGCCCGAGCCGATACCAGAACCGGAAGACCTGCGGCCATGGCCTCATTGACGACGAGTCCCCACTGCTCTATACGAGGCGGATGCACAAAGACACCGGCCAGCCCGTAATAAGCCGGTAACTCACCAGCTTGATGGAAGCCCGCCAGAGTGACGCCTTCGATACTTTTCGCCCGGATCATACGTTCCAAATTCTGTCGTTCCGGTCCGTCGCCAAGTAAAACAAGACGCCAGGGGGACTTTTCCTGCTTCCTATAGATCCTGTACGCACGAATCAGGACATCAAGGTTCTTGCGAGGAATAAAACGACTGGAGGTCAGAAAAAACGGAGTATCGGATTCGAGGCCCGGAAGATGAGCGTAGGTCTCCGGTTGGAGGCGCGCAAGGTCGGCGCCGTTTTGAAAGAAATCGTTATCGACCACATCGCAGCCGAGAAAGATTGCCTTGGTGCTGAATCCTAACTTCTCGAAATAGGCGCGGTGCGGTATTCCAGCAAGCAACGCAGCATCAAACTGACTGATAATCAGACTCTTGACTTTCTCCCGCCAAGCTGCGCGAGGAGCATCGTCAAACTTGCTATCGCACATCACGACTGCGGTACGGCGATTCCGTCGGCACCATACCAGACACGCCCGGGCATCGGGAAAGCCGTAGCTGTTAATCGCAACCGCGTCGGGATTGAGTTCATCCAGCCGAACCGTAACGGCAGCATGGATCTCACGCGGCGTGAGTTCATCGAAGATCCGGTTTGGAAACACTGTTTCGTGGCGAAAAGACAACGCACCGTCTTCGACGTTCCAGGAATAGGTGGCGTCTTGCCCCGCGGTCTCCAGACCAACCACCTCGACACCATAGTCTCCGAAATATCGGTGCGTTGCGCGTAATCGTGCCAGGTGATACGGCCCGAAGCGGGGCCATTGCAAACAAATTCGTTTCATAAACAGAAGATTCGACCGACTAAACGCCTGGGAAATGATCTCCAAAAAATAACTGGATGTTACTGTGCATTGCGACTAATATACGTTGGTGTTCAGATGCCGCTCCCAGTTTAGTACGTCATAAATCCTGAAGATATTATCAAAGTAAAAAAGCCCATCCTCGTAACCGGCTCGCATCGCTCAGGTTCAACCTGGGTGGGCAAGATTCTCTCTGAATCGAATGAAGTTGGTTACATACAGGAGCCATTCAGTCCAGGCCATCGGCCAGGCATCTGCAATATGGAAGTTTCTCAATGGTTTTTGTACGTCACCAGCGATAACGAAGCGCCCTACCTCGACGCGCTGACTAAAACACTGGGGTTCTCTTACAACGCACTTGATGAAGCCCGCACTATTCGTTCACCCAGAGATGCGGCGCGTTTGATACGGGACTGGGGGAATTTTCTTTACCAGCGCAGCAGAGGTTCGCGGCCCCTCATGAAGGATCCCATTGCCTTCTTTTCAGCCGAATGGCTGGCAGACCGATTCGGAGCGGACGTGATCATACTGGTTCGGCATCCGGCAGCTTTTGCCAGCAGTCTTAAACGACTGGGTTGGCGGCACGATTTTTCGGACATGCTGGAGCAGCCACTACTGATGCGCGATTATCTCGGACCTTTTGAGGAAGAAATGCAAGCTTACGTAAGGCACGAACACGACATCATTGACCAGGCGGCTCTACTCTGGAAAATTATCTACCATGTCGCCGCGCGGAATCGAGAGTCTCACCCTGATTGGGTTTTTGTACTCCACGAAGAATTGTCACGCAACCCCCTGGATGGTTTTCGAGATCTTTTTTCCGCCGTTGGTCTGACTTTTACACCTGCGATCGAGGCGGTGGTATCGACGTCGACGAGTCGCGATAATCCAGCTGAAGTTCCGGAAGGAACGATACATTTGTGGAAGCGCGACAGCAAGGCAAACATCTGGAACTGGAAGGAGCGGTTAACGGACGCCGAGGTAGATCGCATTCACACAATCGTCAACGACGTCGCTGTGAAATTCTATAGAGAGACAGATTGGTAGGTAACATCGCACGTAAATCCTGTTATGCAATACCGAACCTGATGAGTAGCTTTCCGCATGAAGGTCAACAACCAACACTACCGGACTATCTGGGTGGCTTCTGGCGGTGAAGCCATCGAAATCATAGACCAGCGTTGGCTCCCGCACCGCTTGGTCACGGAACGGATATCTACGGCGGCAGAAATGGTTACGGCCATAGGTGAGATGCATATCCGGGGCGCAGGTGCGATCGGCGCTGCGGCCGCATTCGGAATGTATCTGGCAGTAAGATCAGCGGGCCAATCTTCCAAGTCTGGAGCAGGCTTAGAGGTCGCGATAGAGCACGCGGCTGATGAGCTCAAGGCGTCTCGACCTACAGCCATCAATCTGGAGTGGGCCGTGGATCAACAGCTCCGCGCGATCGCACGAGGGAATTCAATGCAGGAAAAGAAGGCGATAGCTTTGCGTGGTGCGCAGGAAATTGCTGACGGCGATGTGGAGATGTGTCGCAAAATCGGTGAACACGGTCTCGAACTGATCAAGGCTGCCGCTGAGGCAAAAAAAGGCGAGCCGGTAAATATTCTCACCCACTGCAACGCGGGCTGGCTTGCGTTTGTTGACTACGGGACGGCAACGGCACCGATTTATGCAGCACACGATGCTGGAATGGATGTTCATGTCTGGGTGGACGAAACTCGCCCGCGTAATCAGGGCGCGAGACTCACGGCTTGGGAGCTGGGCATGCACGGCGTGCCACACACGGTAATTGCCGACAACACGGGCGGGCACCTGATGCAGCACGGCATGGTCGATCTGGTTCTGGTCGGAAGCGACCGGACTTCGGTAACAGGGTACGTAACCAATAAAATCGGGACGTATCTGAAAGCGCTCGCCGCCAAAGACAACAACGTCCCGTTCTATGTGGCTTTGCCCTCTTCAACGATCGACTGGAATATTCGCGACGGCCTTGCCGAGACGCCCATAGAACAAAGGGATGCGAACGAAATCAAATATGTACAGGGGCTCCTGGATGGGGAGATTCGAAGTGTTTTATTAACGCCGGAAAATTGCGAGATCCTGAATGTCGGTTTCGATGTAACGCCGCCTCGCC
>JACZYD010000039.1 GCA_022571255.1 Bacteroidota bacterium | reverse complement strand
TCCTACCACCTGTCATGCATACTCCAGTCGCCAAACTTCTTCGTTCCCGTGGAGGTGTCTGCCATACCTCTCCGGATGTTTCGGTCTCTGAAGTAGTCCGCGTGCTGCACGAGCGAAACTTCGTCTCTCTCCTTATTCTGGATTCCGAAAGTAAGATCCAGTGCATATTCACCGAACGGGATCTGCTGCGCCGCGTAGTCGCTGTCGGACTGGATCCTGAATCGAGCGAAGTTCCTGAAGGTCGTATTCGTCGCCCCCGTCGAGCACGTATTGATAGACCCAACCCACGCCCGTAGCATCCGGACCGAGGGTCGGAGTGACGCCTGCGGGTAACCGGGATGACACATAGTTGAGGTACTCGAGAACCCGGCTCCTGGCCCAATACATATCGGTTCCATCTTCGAAGATGATATAGACGAATGAAACGCCAAAAAACGAATATCCTCTTACGACTTTGGCGTAGGGCACGGCCAACATCGACGTCGTAAGTGGATAGGTCACTTGATCTTCAACCACTTGAGGCGCCTGACCAGGAAATTCCGTATAGACGATAACCTGAACGTCACTCAAGTCCGGGATTGCATCGACCGGAGTTTGTGATATGGCATATACGCCCCCCAGGCCGACCAACCCGGTACACAGAAGTACCAGAAATCGGTTGTTGACGGAAGCCTCGATGATGCGTTCTAACATGATTTTTTCAATTCGGCAACAAAAAGCAGTCTGCAGGATTCAGTGCGTACGGAAGCGTTTCTACGTGCCCTCGCGAACTCCACCCGAATCTCTCGCCGACAACATCTTCTGGATGGCTTGCTGAAGTCGACTCTCGCTGTCAAGCATGAATTGCGCAGAGATAACCACGGTATCCCCTTTCTCAAGTCCCGATAACACTCGAATGCTTGAATTGCCCTCTCCGCCTACTTCACCAAGGATAATCTGACGGGGTTCGTACTTGCCCTCACCGCGATCAAGAAATACGATGGCGCGCTCACCAGACCGAATCACCGCCTCGGAAGGAATTACGATGGCATTCGGGATTGTTTTGCCCCGGAGCCGGATGTTTGCATACATCCCCGGCTTCAAATCAAGATTTGGATTCGAGAATATCAATCTGACGTGCACATCACGGGCTTTCTCACGAAGAAACGGATATATGTAGGAAACGCGGCCTGAATACGTTTCACCAGGCAAGTAAGACAGTTCCATTTCGACGGATTGCCCCACGCTGATCCATGGAACTTCGTTGTCGTAAAAACTGGCGTGTACCCATACGGTCCTCAAATCAGCAATCTGGAACAAGTCCATCCCGGCACTGATGAAGCCCCCTTCAATAGCCTTCTTCTCCACCACGATACCTGTTTTCGGTGCAAGGAGTATAATCGTTTTACTGACTGTGCCTGTTGTTTCCAGTTTCCGGATTACGGATTGCGGAATGTCCCAGTATTCCAACCTTCTTTTTGCTGATGCCAGGAGTTTTTCAGCATCTTCAAAGGCCACAGGAAAGTCTTCCTGTAAGATTTTTGCGTGATTCCTGTAGGCAAGCAGATATTCTTCCTGCGTCGATACCAGTTCCGGAGAGTAGATCTCAAGAAGTGGATCGCCTTCTGAAACCTCCGCTCCTACGAAGTTGATATAGAGTTTTTCGATCCACCCTGAAATCTTTGCATTTACGAGGAACAACTTTTCTTCGTCGTACTGTACCTCGCCAAATGTGCGAATTATTCGACTGAAGTCTTTCTCCACAACAGTGGCTGTCCGGATTCCCATGTTCTGAACGGCAGATGGGTCAATCAACACCGTACCGGATCCGTCGCTGCTCGAAGCGCCGCCTTCGTAGACGGGCACCAGGTCCATTCCCATCGAAGATTCGCCGGGATTGTCATAAATCTCCGTCGGATTCATGGGTGCCCGCCAGTAGAGAATTTTTCTGTCGGAATCATCTGTGTCGGACCCGGCGCTCACATCCGTTTCGGCAGCAGGCGGATTCGTCGCCAGGCGTTGCCCTGCAAAAAAGCCTCCAGCCGCCACCATGGCCAGTACGAGGATCGACCAGAATGCTCGACTCGTTTTCATAACCGTTCCTGAGTTCTGTCTTTCTGATTGTCGATGTTTTCTGAGATCGAGTCAATGCCCAACACCTGCTCAAGCATGGCAATCGTCTTGAGTTGTCTTGTGTAAATATCCTCATATCCCGTGTGAACCATGAAAAGCATGCGCTCCGCATCGAGCAGATTGAGAAAATCGGTTCCGCCCGTCGTGTACGCACTCAACGTAGCCTCCAGCGTGGTTTCAGCCTGAGGAATAAGGACATTTTTATAGAGTTCCATTTGCCGCTTATCCTCGTGAATTCGGCTTACCAGATCGGCGATTCGAGTCCTGAATCCAACCACAAGTGACTCGATACCAGCGTCTACCCTTGCTCGATTTACTTGCGTCTCTTCCAGTCGGGCGTTCAATTTCCCCCTCCACAGGGGCAATTTTACAGAGAAACCGATGGCGAAGGCATTTTTGCCATCAGCGCCCGGAGGAATATCAGACTTCGTGACTCCGAAGTACGAAGCCCCGACAGAGAAATCCGGATAAAACATTTTCCCGGCCAGATCAATGGACATGTCGGCCCTCTCGATTGATGAGTCCAATGCCATGGATTCGGGACGGTGTTTCAGCGCGACCACGAGTAATTTATTCACGTCGAGGACCGGAAGTTGCAAGGCCCGGGAGTCCAGAATAACGGGGGTCGGGAGAGATACCGGTTGATTGACGAGTTCAGTGAGTGTCTCTATCGCGGATCGGCGTTGCCAGGAAACGTCCAGTAACTTTGTCGACAACGTATTTCGTTCCAACTGCGCTTTTACAATTGCCTGCTGCATACCGCGTCCCACCTCGTATTGGGTGGCGGCGATGCTCTCGAAATCGCGAAGTTTATCCTGAAACTCATGAATCAGGCTTTCCTGTTGTTGGAGTCGATACACTTCGAAGTACGCCAGTTTCGCCTGCAATATCAGATTGTCTTCAAACGCGTCCGTCCCAAAGGAGTCAATTACGGCGTTCAGGTCCGCGATTTGTTCTTTCAGCCCAAGTTTGCCTGGAAATGGAATGGGTTGCTCTACCTTGATCTGCCATCGTTGAGTTCCCCGAGCCGTGTAGATCGGACCGGGCAGATACGTCATCCCGACCGTGGTATCGGGCCACGACGACACCTGCGGGCTCTTTAAATAAAGCGCATCGGATTTAAGTCGAGACGCGCGGAGATCAGCATTGTAAACTGGCACTGCCTCGAGAAGCTGATCCAGACGGACTACCCTCAGCGTATCGATCGGCACATGCTGTTGAGCGAACAAAGCGTTCGGACTCAGCGCGGCTATGAAAAGGAGGATGTAACGAAATGAGATGAGCCAGCGCATTGGAAGAGTTATAAAATTCATTTCATTCCCCGGATTCGTTCGATGCAAAGATTGGACTGCAAACCTTAAATGGTCCTGAATTTCACCTTAAAATTTGTTCAGGATATGGCATGGCAAGCCTTTTCGTCCTACAATCGTGTTTACAGATCTCCAACAACATGGTCGATGTCTCGCGTACTTATTATCGAAGATGATGCCCGGCTCGCCTCGCTTCTTCGTCGCGGCCTCGAAGCCGAGGGCTACGTCATCGACGTTGCGTCCGACGGTTTTGAGGGAGAGCTTCTGGCTGTCGAAAACAAGTATGACGCACTGATCGTCGACTGGCGTTTACCCAAACAAGACGGGAAATCACTCATAGAACGTCTTCGCTCGTCGGGAGACCACACACCCGCTCTGATGTTGACGGCGCTTGATGATATCGAGCACCGCATCGCCGGTCTTGATGCGGGCGCAGACGATTATCTTACCAAGCCATTCTCGTTCGAAGAACTGCTCGCCAGAATTCGTGCTCTTCTGCGGCGGCCGCACGAACTGGTACGCTCGACTGTTTACCGTGAAGGCGAACTGGTAATGAATCGAGAGCGTCGTGAAGTAACCTGGAAGGGCGAATTGATTCTTCTGCGTCCAAAGGAATATGCGTTGCTGGAGTTGTTTCTTCAGAATAAAGACGCCGTCGTCTCTCGCACCACCATTGCTGAAAAAGTCTGGGGATCAATCGTATACGTAACTGATAACGTGATTGACGTCACGGTATCCAGTTTGCGGCAGAAGTTCAAAGAATCAGTGGACGGCCATGAATCCATGCTTATTATTGAAACCGTCCGGGGAGTAGGCTACAAACTGCGCGCCTCTGATACGGGAGCGGCCCATGCCTGAGAGGTTGCAGTAATTTCGCTCAGAGGCCAATCGATAAAGCAGCGATGGAATCCGTAAGTAATACATCATTTCTGAAAGGCTGGTCGATCTCCCGGCGACTTTCTCTCTGGTACAGCCTCTCGATTCTCCTCCTTCTGGGAGCATTCGCCGTAATCACGTACGCCGAATTTCATCAGAGTATGCACGCTGACTTTGATCAGCACCTGAAACACGAGACCAGCCTCCTTTTTCCTCTTGTGGAATTTGAAAGCGAAATACCCGCGTTCAGAGAGCTCGCCGACCTGAACACTACGGCATACAGGACGTCGGGGATTTATGCAACCTATGTGCGCCTTCTATCCTCGAACGGGACCGTCCTGGCGAGCAGTCCCAATCTCGAGAATACGAGTGATTTCAATGTCGATCTGCCTCAGACAACGCAGCAGGAAACGAAAAGCCGCACCTGGGATAATTCGCCGCTCCGGTCGTTATACAGCCCGTTGATAAAAAGTGACGGATCCCTTGCGGGTTGGCTTGAGGTTTCCGGAATCGAGTGGGCGGTCCATCAGAATCTGAACTGGTTGATCAGAACCTATCTTGTAGGCATTCTGATCAGTACTCTTCTGGCCTTCGCGGGCGGCTACGTTCTGGCCCGGCGAGCGCTTCGTCCTGTGGAAGAAATCACCAGGGCGGCCAAAAATATCCGGGCCACGGACCTTGGCGCGCGCCTTCCTACGCGATTCGGTGTCAACGATGAGTTAACCCGGCTTGCCGAGACCATCAACGATCTCTTGAGCCGCCTCGAGGAGTCCATCATGAGGGAGCAGCGATTTATTTCGAACGCTACACACGAACTGATCACGCCCCTGACCACGCTTCGTGGTGAATTGGATCTGGCACGAAGAAGGTTGGACGAAGGAGAAACACTGGAAGCTCTTACGGTCGCACTCACCGATATCGACCGGATGGAGCACATTATCCGTTCATTGCTGAGCCTTTCTCGGGCCGAGAAACTGCGAAGTGCCCCCCGATTGGATGTGGATATCGGAACATTGTGCCACGAACATATCGATCGATTCAGGGATCGCGCTGAAGAGCGTGGTATTGAAATCACATTTTCGGGAGAAGACAATCTGTTGATCTCAGCAGACCCGGTACACGTTGGAACGGTTGTAGACAATCTGCTCGATAACGCGTTGAAGTACACGCCGTATGGAGGTTCCATCTCGGTAGAGGCCGATTCATCCGGAAATCTGATCAGGATATTCGTCAGGGATTCCGGCCACGGGTTTTCAGAAGAAACCAGCGAGAGAATGTTTGACAGATTTTTTCGCGCGAACGAATCCGAAATACAACAGGAATCCGGAAGCGGGCTGGGCCTGGCAATCGCCAGAGCGATCACTCGAGCTTACGAGGGAGATATCTCAGGATTCTCGGACGGCCCCGGAAAAGGAGCCGTTTTTAAAGTTGTATTCCCGAAAGAGACTGCCCCTTAAAATCGCAGTCGTTCAAAGTCCGTGTCCTCCCCGGCGCTGCTTCTGTCACGTCGTTTTGCCGTCGCGCCATTGTGCCGTTTTGCCGTCGTGCTGTCGTGCTGTTGCGCCGTCGTACTGTCGCGCCGTTGCGCCGTTTTGCCGTTGTCAACTCGAACGCCTGCCTGAAGACCAGTGCACAGCAACAATTTTCCAACCGGTCTCCGTTTTCCGAAGGACCAGCAGCTCTGCTGAGTTCGAGTCGATTTCCCGGTCGCGAAAAGTGCCATGGAGACGCGTTATTGACATTACCCACGCCGTGTCTCCCGATTCAGATACTTTTGTCTGAAGCGGCTCTCGGGTCATGGCCCCCAGGTATGCGGCGTCGTTGTGGAAGTGATGCGAAAGATATTGCATCTTCGATTCTGCCCGGCCGCCCTCGATAATGATGGCGTCATCACTCAGGATTTTTGCGACTGCAGCACTGTCAGCGTCGGCTATAGACGCATGAAATTGACTGACAACTGATTTTACCTCCGTTGTATCAGAAACCGTTTCACTTGGCCTTGCATTTGCACGATCCGTCAGTACAGCTGCTGACAGTACCAGCATCAACGAAACTGTTATCCAACGTGGATTAAAGACTGCAATTGCTCCTTTTCTCACGGAATCACTCCAATCACTTGACTTCAACATAATAATGTGCGTTGGTTATAAAGAGTTCTCCTACTTGGTCTTGAGATATTTTCTTGTCAGACCATCGAAGTGTTCGTTCAGGTCTGGTTGAATTTGACCCCACAATGGATCCAGTACGAAATCGATTCCTTCACGTCTGAGCAGGATTACGGCCGGTAATAAGTCCGCGACTCCAGAAACGAAAGACAATGTATTCGAACATTCTTTTTAACGCACGAAAAGTGCTTTCTACTCCAATTTCAATATCAACGCTTTTTTGGCGCATCAAACAGGTTAAATCGTTGTTAGACAGGTCTTGAATTTTTAAGACATTCGTGAAATTCGAGCTGAAATGCAGCCTCTGGAGTTTTGCAAAATCAATGCCTTTTCGTGCGCGTCTTCAGCGACTTTATCTGCGGACCTCTTCTTCCCGTAACACCACGGATAACGCTTGAGAAAAAATCCTCCGTCTATCAGAATGGAAACTTCTGGCAAAAAAAGAAGCCCCCAGGTTCGGAGCCTTCCCGATCGACGGCTGAAGACACGTACCGCCATGGTATCTACTTGCGGGAGCACCGCCGCGTGCAGACGCGGATCTTATTGTCCCTCCATAAAGTCGAGGATAGGACACTCTCGAGTCGGGCCGCGACCTGAGCAACAGGAAACGAGCTCACTGAGAGCAGTCTTGATCCGTTTCAGATCGACCATCTTGCGATCAATTTCTGCAATTTTCTCATTTACCTGGCGCCTCACGTCTGCGCGATCAGAGTCTGGTTCGAGCCGTAACGAAAGAAGCTCAAGAATTTCTTTCAGTGTGAATCCCAGAGCCTGCGATCGTTTAATGAAACGGATACGCACCACAAATTCGTCCGAGTATTTCCGGTATCCCGAAGCTGTTCGTTCGGGTTTCGGGATCAATGCTTTCTGCTCGTAAAAACGGACGGTTTCCGAGCTGACGCCGGCGGCCGTGGCCAACTGACCTCGCGTCATGGTTTTATCTGATTGCATAGGTCAATGAATTCTTAGAACGCGAGGCGGATACTGGCTACGAAGATAAAGTCATTCTCCAGCGCTGCGCCGTTTAATTGCTGTACAAGGGGGATTTGTATCACGGTCTCGATCACCACACGCCGCGATATAAATTGAAACCCCGGATCCACATACCAGACCAGACCTCCAGAATTTTCATTCCGGATGCCGGCAATTTCATTTTTTTCACGCAAGATCAAATTCGACTCGATATTCGCATACAGGAAACTCGGAAGCCCCTCTCCGAGATCGCGTGGAAAAAGACGGATTTTAGAAGCTATATCAAGACGCGCCTCATCCCCGACGCGAAATCCATCGACCGCGTTGTTACGTTGATATGTAACGGACACATCGATTTGCCAGGCAAAAGTTTGCCGTGTCAAAACTGCGCCGACAAACGGGCTCCAGGATCCTGAGCCTAATTGAAGTGATGGTGGAAGAAGTCCCACGTCATCGGAGGCATCTCTTGACCCTGTTGGAATCTGAGTGCCGACGAAAGGTGCAACCCGGAACGTAGCGCCGCGAGCATCCTTCTGAAAAACCGTATATCGAAAGAAAACCCGCGCATCTCCCAGACCCGAAACACTTCGCTCTGTCCGGGCAAGGCCGTTGGTAAACCGAATCTGTTTATCAAGAACCGGAACGATACCAAATGCTGCCAGCTTTGATGTTACGCCGTAAACAATCACGAAAGGCACCATCAGGACAGTCAATTCACGGTCTGCCTCTGTCGGGTCGCCGCTCGATCGTAATACTTTTGTCTGGATTCGAAAAATACCGCCACCCTTTGAGACTGGAAGAGCAGTATTTGTCGTTATCTGTGCCTGGGCCATCAAAGTGGAGAATAATAGAGCGACAACTGAAATGAGGAATTCATACAATCGGCGAACCGGAGTCCTTCTCCTCCTTCGCAGTCTCATCCGGGGCACCGACTCGACCCTGCTTCTTCCTCTCGATACGTGATCCCGGTCAACGTGAACCCTGCGTCCAGAACGGCCTCCCGAATCTTCTCCTCTGCAATCGATGAGCCTTCTTTGAGTTTCATTCGCACTTCTCCATCCTTTATGTGGATGGAAAGCGTATCGACGGAATCGATCTTTTTCAGACGTTTTTCCAGTCCGTAGGCACAGATCGGGCATGCCAGACCCTCTACACTTAGAGTGACATCGGGGTTCTCGACGGCCTCCTGTGCCCTGGCCTGTCCGGCGGATAACATCGTTGTCAATAAGACAAGAAAAACGAAGATGATTCGTGTTCCTATTTTCATTTTTCAGCTGTTCTTGTTCGTGATATTCGTTTTAGAATCTGTCGATGAAGCGCAGAACAGGTACGAGCGTATAAGCTGAAAAAACACCGACGCTATAAATGACGGCGGAAATCCCCAGCATAGTTTTGGTGAAACGACCTGCTGCTTTGCAACCCTCCCCGCCCGTGATGCTGCATGCGACTCTTCCTTTCGGTCGAAAGACGAGTAAAGCGCTGAACAGGATCATCAGACCGGAGCCCAGAAATATCCATCCTTTATTGGCAGAAAGCGGAATCACCCAGGGGAACGTCGAGACAAAAGAAGCAACCGCAGCCCCGCCCGCAAAAGCGGCGATGGTTGCGGGAAGCGCACAGCAGACCAGCGTCCCTGTAGACGCAAAAAGCGCCATAAAACTTGCCACGCCTTGTTTCGTTTTCCCGCTCTTTGTATTCATTCTGTCACCGGAATCTGTCATTTAACAACTGGAATGTGTAAATATCATCGACTCACCTCCTGTGGCGAAAAATTCTCCGCATACACTCGGCAGCCGCATTTATAGTGGAATCCCGACCCCGGCCGCACGTAACGTTTCGCTCGAAACACCGAGACCTGCGCAGCAGTCGGCAAGCTTTCCGTCGATGACCACAGCAGGGATCGACCTGATGGAAAAAGATGCTGCACGGGCTGCCACCGCGGGATCGTTTAAATCAAGCACATCCACTTCACAAGATGAACACACCAACTCGTTCACGGCCTGGATGGCCTCCTCACAAACAGGACATCCTGCTGAGAAAATTTCAATATGTCTTTTAGATGTCATGGTTGTTACTCCGTTCTTCTGGTTTCTTCATTCGCCACACAGTACGCCCTGTAGTAACCTGCAAGGTTCTCTCGTTCATTAAATATTCACATTATTCTCTGACGATCTCGGCCCGATCCCATCCGGGAAGGCCTTTATCATTCACCGCGCGTACCGAAATCACGGCTCCGAGTCTGATTCCCGTGAGCGTAATTTGCGAGTTCATTGTTTCCACGATTTCATCGTCCAGATCCGGAGTTCGGACGAGTACAATGTATTTGGTCACATTCGATTCGATCGACGGCGTCCAAGTGACCTTGAAATCATCACCACCCCCGGTTGCACTCAGGTCCGTCACCCTGGAAGGGCTCGATGCGAGGAGCATTATCGTGGCGACGGTCGTCTTGCTGACTTCGGCGACCAGCGTATGGTTAATGGTCTCGAGAACATCGTGACTCTGATGATAATGCGGGTTGCCCAGAATCGGGTAGGAACCGATGCCTCCGACAATATCGCCGTAGGCCTCATAGTAGGCGTGAGCATCGGTATTTTTGTAGTAGCGAGCATCGTAAGTGATCAGATCCGTGAACAAGAATGCCGCTGCGTGCTGAATATCCCTTATTCCGTCACTGGAATACCGGATTGTGTTGTCGAGTCGATTGTCGTTTGCGAATCCCACCATGTCGTTGTTGAGGGCCCCGACCAGTTGATCTCCCCGCTCGACCGCCTGACGCACGTATTCCCGGCTTCCCAACAGCCCAGCCTCTTCACCCGTGAAGAAAACAAACTTAATGGTCGACGGTTGAGGATTTCCGGCCAGTACCCGAGCTGCATCCAGCAGAGCCGCCGTTCCCGATGTATTGTCATCAGCGCCGGGACCTCTTTCGACCGAGTCGAAATGACTGCTGACGATGTAGATGACATCCGGGTCGACGGTGCCCGAGAGCGTAGCAATTATATTTGCGGACCGGATTCCCGGAAGGGGTTCAAACCACTGCAATTCCGGTTCATACCCGAACGATCGAAGCTGATCTGCGATATAGTCGATTGCTTTCTCATTTCCCGGGCGTGAAATGTGTTTTGAGCCAAAGGCAAAGAGGTCCTTTTCGTACCCGTAAATCCATGTTGAAGAAACACGATCGACGACACTCGCGACGCGACCGCGAATGGGTTCAAACAGGATCTGACCGTTCCTGCGCAACTGGTCTTCCGCAGCACGGTTTTCGGCAAGTCTTGCGTGCAGCGTGGACTCTGATATCTGCCTGTCCAGCTCAACGAGATACAATCCTCTTTCCGGAGATATCGTATCGCCGTCCCGCTCCGACACGATCAGAACCCTCCGGCCGGTGCGATCCAGGGCCCATTCATATTCTGGCGCGACCGTGCGAACCGTGTTGTTGTGAAATACGCGGGTACGACTTCCGCTCACAAGATCGTGGATATACGAGCGACGATGCCGCCCCTCTCCGATCACCGCGAAAACCCTCTCATTGTCCAGAAACCTCGGAAACAGATCGTGTTGGATTTCATGGGTCAGCAGACGAGGCTCCTCGCTTCCAGACGTAACCAGCATGAGTTCCCAGTTCTCGCGGGGCATTATTTGAAAAACCACACGTTCACCATTCGGAGATACGGCCAAGTTTTTTATCGGGTGTTCCGTCTCGTAGATAACCTGCGGCGGATCTCCGAGCCTGAACACCTTGATCATGTTTTTGCTGTCCTCCGAATGAAAAAACGCAGCGGTAGCACCGTCTGCAGAATAAGCCGGGTCGCTTCCAAAAAATACCTGCGTCTGACCAGTCTCGAATTCAAAAACCGCGATACGTTCTCTATCCACGGTAAAAATTGCGTGTTTTTCGTCGGCCAGAATTTTAAGATTCTCCTTTATCCCCGGGCCACTTGTTATGGCACGCGGGAGACTCGTCGCCGTAAGCTCATAAATATCCCTGGATCCCATATTGTCTTCTTCGCTGGCCACCAGATACATTTTTTCGCCCGCTGGATGGAAGTGAATTTCAAAAACCGCAAGCCCTGGTGTCGCCACAACGCGCTCTTCGCCCGAACCGATGTCCCGAATAATTACGGTCGAGTACTCCGCCTCCAGTGCGCGCACTTTTCGTCCATATTCCTGAAATTGCTCGCGGGTTCGTTCCGTAATCTCATCGAATGCCGCCTGTCTTCGCTCGCTGAATTCCGGACCTCTGTCCACCTTGAGATAGGCAACGGCAGTTCCAAACGCTATCAGTTGGGCATTGCTGCCTTCGATCGTGGCAAGTTCTCTGGGCGTTTTACTTTCAAATGAAACGATGACCGTTACAGATCCCCCTTCACCCGGCCTTTCGTACGTGAAAAACGGGCCGTCCGAGGCCCACTGCGGATTCGTTCCCCATTCTGCTACTTCCATCGTTTGAAACAACTCGCCGGTGATCAGCGCGATATCCTCGAAGTAGGTGTCTCCTCCTTCTGAACCGAGTAATGCCTCGAACGTCGCCAAGGCCTCAACATATTGCCCCGCATCCCAATTCTCGGTCGCCGACCGATACTGGTCCGACAAAATCCGCAAATCTGTCTGGGCATGTGCCTGCAAAACGAAACTGATTGCATACGTCAGGACCAGACTCGCAGGGACGAATCGGACCATGCGGAGAATCAACTGTCTCAATACCGTGTGGAACGTTTTCATTGTGCGAAGGAATACGGGTTATTCATAATTTTCCAGTCATTGGATCGTTCAAATTTAGGGCGAATTCGAATGAGAAGTCGTCGTAAGCTTGTCCTCTCCTGAAACGTGCGTTAACATGATCATCCAGTTCGATTTTGTACTGCCGATTCGATTCTACCCGCTTTTTTATGAAAACAACTGTTGAATTTTCAGATCGCTGCAGATCTGTTGCAGGTTCTGCTGCAGTTTCTGTTGCAAAAATTACCCTCTTCGCAGCCATATCGCTGCTTCCTTTCAGGGTCAATGCTCAGTCCTCCGGCTACAGTAATTACGAGGAGTTGACCGCGAAGCTACGGATGTTCGCGGATCACCATGATGATATCGCGCGGCTGGTATCGAGCGGAAAAACGCTGGAAGGCCGGGACATCTGGGTCATGGAAATCGGCACCACGTCCGGTGTGCCTCAGGCAGAACGCCCGGCGTTGATGGTCAGCGCAAACCTCGAAGGGAATCAGCTTATTGGCTCCGAAATTGCCTTGGGACTGATTCACTACCTGGTTGACGGGTATGAAGAGGATGAACAAATTCAGCTCTCGCTCGAGAAATATGTATTCTACATTTTCCCCAGGATGAACCCCGACGGCGCTGAAAAGAACTTCCGCGCGATTCAGACCGGTTCTGAGACAAACAGCAGGCCGTTTGATGACGACAATGACGGACGCATCGATGAAGACGGACCCGATGACCTGGATGGAAACGGAATCATCACAGTAATGCGTGTTCTGGATCCGTTTGGAGAATACATGATCGACCCGGATGATGACCGCCTGATGATAAAAGCAGACGCCGCGAAAGGAGAAACCGGTGCATACTCAATTTACTGGGAGGGTCTGGACGACGATAATGATGGATTCTACAATGAAGATCCGAGAGGTGGTGTCAATCTGAATCGGAATTTTCAACATGAATATCCGTATTACAAAGCGGGTGCAGGCCCGCATATGGTGAGCGAAAACGAGTCGCGTTCCATCATGGATTACGTCATCGCACACCGCAATATCGCTATGATGCTCACCTTTGGCGCCCACGATAATCTGGTCAACGCTCTGAACAAGAAAGGAGAACTTTCGCAGGCACGACCCATCAACTTATTCGATTTTGCCGATGCAAGCCTGAGCGGAGCAAGAGAGGTGGGCATATTTCGCGCCCCACAAACGAGATTTTTCTCCCGAACGCCGAGTCAGCCGGAAACGAGTGATCGTCCCTCGGGAAGACGACCAGCCACCACGGTAAACGAAAGTGATCAGGAGTACTTCAAGGTCGTCAGTGAGAAATACGGCGAAATAACGGGTATTGAGACGCCGCCTTCGACACAAAAACCGGCTGGTGCTTTTTTTGAATACGGTTATTATCAATTTGGCGTACCGTCGTTTACGACACCGGGGTGGGGGTTTTCGGAGAAGGACGTTTCAGAAAAAACCGATTCAACCGGCCAGGACACCACCGAAAAGGCTGATTCAACCGGCCAGGACACCACCGAAAAGGCTGATTCAACCGGCCAGGACACCACCGAGAAGGCCGCAGGGAAGGGCAAAGAAACCGAAAACGAGACGGTCGATCAGGAACTGGTGGCATATCTGGATGCACAGGGTATCGACGGTTTTGTGAACTGGACAGCATTCGACCATCCAACACTCGATAATGTGGAGATTGGTGGATTCAAACCTCTTGAAGCGGTTAATCCACCCGCTGGATCCATAGAAGAGTTGATCGAAAAACAGGGGGAGTTTCTGCTCTACCTGTCCTCCCTTTTTGCCGAAATAAAAATAGCCAGGATCGATGTCACAGACCACGGTGGAGGGATTTTCCGCATCAAGGCTGAAATTGAAAATGTCGGATTCCTGCCGACTGCGCTGGCTCACGGTGTGACGTCCAGATCCGTAAAACCTACCATGGTTCAACTCGGCATCGATCCGGAAAATCTCGTCTCGGGCGACGCCAAAACCAGTTTCTTCCAGAGCCTTGATGGATCGGGTTCGCGTCGCAAATTCGAATGGATTGTCAAAGGCAAAACGGGCGAGAAAGTGGAATTGAGGGTGGTTTCCCAGAAAGGCGGTTCGGATACCGCGGAGGTAACACTACGATGAAACAGTCAGCCAAACATAATCTGCTGCTCGATCGGAATCACAATACTGCCAGCCACACAACAATGAAAACGTTTCCTCTTTTTGTCCTGTTCGTAACGTTTGTTTGTTTCACCGCCCCGACCCGACCGGCATTCGGCCAGAACGGATCCGATGATCATTTCAAAGTCAAATTGGATTTCAACAGGTGGCACGATTACGACGAATTGAAGACCGACCTGCTGACACTCGAAAAAGCGTGGCCTGATTTTCTGAAATATGAGTCGCTGGGGACCAGTTATGGCGGCCGGGACGTGATGCTGATGACCATCAACAACCCGGCAACGGGGCCTGAAATGAGCAAAGCCGCCATGTATATCGAAGCCAATGTGCACGGCAATGAGATTCAAGGTGCCGAGGTATCGTTGTATACGAGCTGGTATCTGATGGAAAATTACGGGAAGATCGACATGATCACCCGCCTCGTGGACGAACGTGTTTTTTATCTTCTTCCCTCCGTAAATCCCGATGGCAGAGACTGGTTCATGGACGGATCCGGGTCCGGAGCCCGTACCGGACATGTACCCGTGGATGACGACAACGACGGTCTTTTTGACGAAGATCCGCCGAATGATCTGAACAACAATGGAGTGGTCGACCAGATACGAAAATATGTCCCCGGCGAAGGCACGCATCGTATCAGTCACGATGATCCGCGAATCATGGAACGTGTTCCGGCCGGAGAAAAGGGAGACTACATATTACTGGGATTAGAAGGTATTGACGATGACGGCGATGGCCGCATCAACGAAGACGGGCCGGGAGGATACGACCCGAACCGGAACTGGGCGGCAGACTGGCAACCGAACTACGTTCAGAGAGGGTCGATGGACTACCCGTTTCAGCTCCCGACGGCCCGGGCAGTGAACGATTTTCTGATGAGCCATCCCAATATTGCTGGCGTTCAGTCCTACCACAACAGCGGGGGTATGCTGCTGCGTGGCCCCGGTGCGGAATGGCAAGGAAAATATTCCCGAGAAGATATCGCCGTTTATGATGAGCTTGGCCGAAACGGAGAAAGAATGCTCCCTTATTACCGTTACATTGTAATTTGGAGCGGCTTGTACACGGTTCACGGTGGGTTTATCGATTGGACCAACGACGGATTGGGGATTGTTTCCTTTTCCAATGAACTCTGGGCAGGCGGCCAGTATTACAACAGTCCTGACCTGATAGATCAGCAGACGGATTCTGAAAGCCCGATATCTGGCCAAAAAGGACGTTTTTTCTTCGATGATTTCCTCGAATTCGGTGATCAGTATGTCGAGTGGACCGAGTATGAACATCCTGTTTACGGTACGGTCGAAATGGGGGGCTGGAAGAAAACACGTGGCCGCATTCCACCTCGTTTTATGAACGAAGAACTCAGCCATCGAAACATGGCGTTCACGCTCTACAACGCAGATCAGATGCCAAAAATTGGTATTGGTGAGACACAGGTAGAGAAAATTTCCGGCGATGTGTACAGGGTTCGCGTGGATATTTCGAATGATCGACTGATCCCGACCATTACGGGCAGGGCTGCTGCGAACAACGTCGTGCGGCCGGATCTTCTGACGGCAACAGGGCCAAATATGGAGATCATCTCAGCAGGTCGAGTTACCAATAAATTCAAACCAGGCGCAACCGAATTGATTGACCAGAATGACCTGTCCAGAATCATGTTCAGAAGTGGTCAACCCGGAAATGAGACACGTACCATCGAGTATCTCTTGAGGGGTTCGGGCGAGGTGACATTTTCCTATGACAGCGTCAAAGGAGGCACGGCCGAAACAACCGTAACTCTCAGATAAGACGGCACTGTCCGGGCGATTACAGATCGGCCGCGGTCTGCTGGTCGTCCGGGCGATTACAGATCGGACGCGGTCGGCTGGTCGTCAGGGCGATTCATCGGACCGCAGAAATTCGAACAGAGCCGAATAAAATCCATCCGGATTGTCGTTCATGACAAAATGCCCCGCTTCCGGTATCTCAATGCGGTCAATCCCTTCGACGGTGCTGACCGTATGATGCTCTGAGTTTTCAGAACCATAAAAGTAAGCCTTCTTTCCGGGCCACGAATGAAATGCTTTGAGCAGTTTCGTCTGGTCCGACCAGGCAACCAGAGATCTTGCAGTCCTGTAGAAAGCATCCGGATTCACCACATCGAGTCCCGCATCACGCCACGCAGTAGACGACTTCAGGAGCCCGGGCAAGCATTCGGAGAGAAACTCGTCAAACGATTTTTCCGCAGCGCGGCGGCTTCCGAAAACACAGTCTTCCGCGTTCAGATTTCCTTCGACGTTGGCGAACGAAACGATCGAATCCCGGATCGAATCAGGAAGAAGAAGTGCAATCGCCCCACCCAGACTATGCCCTACAAGATGAATGGGTCTGTTTTGATATGCGGCAAGCGCTGCAGCACACACACTCGCGTGGTCTTCGATCGAGTAACTGAACTGGTCCGACGCCGCGGAAGCACCATGTCCGACATAATCCATACAAAAAATGGAATACTCCTCCATCTCCGGACAATCCCAGACGTGATCGAAAGATGCACTGGAGCACCCAAGGCCATGTAAAAAAACGATCACGTCTTCCGACCGATCTCGAGACGTCATGTTGATCTCCAGAACGAGTCCGGAAAGTATGATGGTAGTACTCCTCTTCTCTGGGTTATTCCTTCTCATCCGGTTCCCTGCATTCCATCTGGTCAGCCCGGGCTCTGTATTTTACCTGGTCATCCGGGGCTCTGCATTCCATCCGTCCATCCGGGAATCGCCCCTGTTTGCAATAACGGATATAGAATGTGGGATGCCGATCCCAAGCTGAATACGCCGCGATCTGCACTGTTCGTTTTATGCACCCGTCTGGTATTCATGGACAACAGACAATTCGGAATCCTCAGCGCAATCTGAAGCTTTTCTGGATCCGGACGCTGAATCCTGCCCCGTTCAACTTCCATATCGCGCAACGATGGCCTCAACACTTTTTCGTACGTCATCCTGGTATCGTTCCTCAAATTCGCTCCATGTGGAAAACGAATGTTTATCCGTTACGCGATCCAGAAACAGGATCCCGTTCAGGTGATCATCTTCGTGCTGAAACGTGCCGGCGGTGATCCCTTTTACGACGAAGTCCATTCGTTCACCCTGTCTGTCCTGGCATTCGATGCGTATTTCGGGGCATCGATCGAGTACTCCGCGAAGGTCAGGAATCGAAAGGCAGCCTTCGTAATTCTGAAACCGCTCGTCTGAAAGAAATGTAATTTTCGGGTTCACGACCACCGTCAGCGGTGCATTCGGCTTGTACGGATATCTCGGATTATTTTCGACTTCCACGATGAAAATCCGCTTACTGACACCGACCTGTGGGGCTGCTATTCCTGCGCCGTTCGCGTATCTTTTTGTTTCAATCAGGTCGTCGATGAATTGCTGCATCGATGGACTCTGCAGCTCTTCCCGCGTGACTTCCATGGCCTTTTCCCGCAGAACCGGGTTTCCTATCTGTGATATTTCAAGAACCAAGGTGTTTCACTGCTGGCGTGTCGCGATCCGCTACTTTCTTCTTGAAAATAAGGCTTTTGCGCAGAAGAACACACGGGCCCAAGACGTATCTACATGCCTCAGTCGGCAAATCCTCCGATCATACCGGAAGACAGGATGAACATGAAACCGGTTGCCATCATCACCATGTAGATTTCACTCTCGGGCAGTACATACGACCACAGGTATTCGGACGTATATATTGCCGTCATTCCGAGAACAATGATCCATCCACCCAGTCTTTCCCGGAACCAGGCAATGGTCATACCCAGGAAAACAAAACCAAACAACATCCCCATCGACGATTCGGGTCCGGTTATATCCGGGGGTAGAACCTGCTGTCCTGTACTCAGAGCCGTGTAGACGTGAAATCCCGCATAACCAAGAAATCCGAGCGCAAGAAGTCTGGAAGTAATCAGAAATAAAAAACCAAGTCGATACATAACAGTTCTTCGGATAAATTAACTGTTCAGTTCCTCCTTCGAGGAACCCGTATTCATTGTTGTATCGACCCGACCGCCGGAGATCGTAACAAAAAACTTCGACTCTGTGTTTAATTCACAATGTATGCGTTCCCGGGGTTCTATGAGACAAGGATTGGGATGTTGTACCCCGCGTCGATATACCGCAGATCAGAACTCAACTTGCGATCCGGATTTCTGCCGTGGCGGGCGTTTCTACCTCGGTGAGCGTTTCTGCCGTGGTTATCGCCCTGTTCAGCATCAGATTGCAGACTGCCGGCACGTCCCAGCCAACCCGGTTGATTCACTGCGCTGCGAATAACAGGATCTACGTACGTCTTTCGACGTACCGCCTGCCTGACCAGTTCGCCCACATCAAACCCTGTTCACGGTGGCAAAACGGTTCTTCAGAGTGTTCATTTTAACAGTCTCAGCCGCATCGGGCCTCATTCTGGCAGCGTGTGAAAACAGTGGCCCGCTTGAGCAACAGATTGTGCTCACGAACGGCCATATTTATTCGTTGAAATGGAGCGATCCGGATCCAGACGGCAGGCCGGCACCCGACGCGCCATTCGAGAATGGTATCTGGTATCCCGACGCCGAGGCCATTTACATTTCCGGGAATAAAATCCTGTATGTGGGAACGAATGAAGGGGCACTGGCACAGGCGCATTCGTCAGCTGAAATTATCGACCTGTCCGGAGGAGTAATAATTCCCGGCACCCCAGAAAGTCAAGGGCAACACCTTTTAGCTGATTTATATACCGCCATTACGCGCCCGATCCGGGATAACGACCACGACGCCGCAAGGTCTCTTGAGAAAGCAATGACACCCGAAGAGGCACTTCGGACTTTTACCATCTGGCCGGCCCGGGCGTCCGGAAGCGACGCGGCGACGAGCGCGATAAAAGCCGGAAATCCGGCTCACCTTACGGTCCTGTCCGTGGATCCTCTCAATATATTATTACCCGGAGAGGAAGGCATCGGTATTCCTGCGAGCGATCTCCTGAATGGCCATATCGTGATGACAATGAACGGTGGGAAAATCGTCTACCGGGAGCAGGCTGCAAACACCCCTGAGGATTCCTGAATATTTTTACGTTGTCGGGTTTCGGTGCGGCTGACTGATAAAAAGACCTTCGAAACCGGTAAAACGACCTTGAAGGCAAGGCCTGTTTCGACAAAGCCGACCAGAATCGATGTTGTTTACCTGACTATGGCTGGATCGAAATACTGTAATTCGTAATGAACTGAAAAAACCGGGATATAATGACCATGTTGTCGCCAACATATCGGATAGAATGAGACGTTGTCCGTTCAACATCCGGCAGATATCCCAGCAACTCAACGGGCCTATAATGCTTCAGGTTCAGATCAAATGTAACTGGTGTGGACAAAGAATAAGGTTCAAAATCGTTGATTCGTTCAACGGCCGCCTTTGTCTTTTCCCGGATAACCCGAGTGGCGGCAGCGGGAGTCAGCGTTCTGGCTGAATGGAAACCGGTGGCCCACTTGACGACGGCCCCTTCGATATCGCCCAGAAGAAGTTGAGCTTCTTCGACGATCGCATCGTCCCCGGAGATCATAATGACCGGGACACCAAAATGACCGGCGATGGCGGCATTGAATCCAGCCTCCGATACCTCCACACCGTTCAGCTTGACACCCGTAATATTGGCGCTCGACATCGTATGTGCCCGCACGCCCCTGAGGTTTGCGGTACTCGCATGGTAGCCCAGAAAAATGACCCCATCGAACGACGAGTCAATGCCGTGAACCATGCCCAGGGCCCTTGGCCACGAACGGATTACCTGAATATCATCTGGAAGTTGCTCGATCAGCAGGTTTTGCCCGTTTCCGTGTGAATCCGCGACCAGAATCTCGCCGGCTCCCGCAGCACGCGCTGCCTCGATACAGGCCAGTAACTCGTCGGTCATGAACTGCCTGAATCGCTGATATTCAAAACCCGTGGGACCAAGCTGTTCGCCGGTAACTACCCCGGCAAGACCTTCCATATCCACAGAAATGAAAAGTTTGGGTCCGGACTGCCTGGCGGTGGATTCATCCACTGAAGACGCCCCGAGAAGCAAAATAAATAAGGCGGCGGCGTAAAATCGTAAATTTGTCATGGTCTCCCGGTATTCGTGAGGTATCCGAACGAAGAGGAAAGACCTCATGATACGACTCGATATATTACAAGTCAGATTGTCCATTCGGATTCGATTCGTTTGATCAAACCCTCATGAGTCGGTTAAAAAAATATTTTCTGGGAGTCGACGTCGGCAGCTCGTCGGTCAAGACGTGCCTGTTTGATGCGGAGTTGGGCAGCACCGTTGCATTCGCCAGTGTACCTGACTCGGAACAACCGATCATATCCCGACAACCCGGATGGGCCGAGCAGGATCCGAAGATGTGGTGGGAGAATTTTGAGGCCGGCTGCCACGCCGTCTTTGAATTATCACGGGTTGATGCGAAGGAAGTCGGGGCGATAGGGATTGCCTATCAGATGCACGGGCTTGTTGTAACAGACGCCGATCACGTACCGCTGCGTGACGCCATTATCTGGTGTGACAGTAGAGCCACAGATATAGGTCTTAATTCATTCCATGATATTGGTGCTAATATATGTCTTAATACCGTATTGAATTCACCCGGTAATTTCACGGCTTCCAGGTTGAGATGGGTTCGAGAAAATGAACCTGATCTCTACAGGAAAATCAGACACATGTTATTGCCCGGGGACTTTCTTGCTCTCTGTCTTACGGGTGAGGCTTCGACCACAGAAGGTGGGCTTTCGGAAGCCATATTGTGGAATTTCAGGGACCGGTGTCCATCAAAAGAGGTGTTGTCACATTTCGATATTGATCCGTCGCTCGTACCTCGTACGGTGCCTGCAATTGGATTCCAGGGTTCTGTTTTGGATGATATCGCGGACCGCCTGGGATTGTCTCCTTCAACACCGCTCACCTATCGATGCGGTGATCAAAGCAATAATGCATTTTCGCTCGGCGCCAATGCTCCCGGTGAGGTCGTCGCTACCGCCGGAACATCCGGTGTTATCTATGCGGTTACCGACAATAACGTGTCGGATACATTATCAAGAGTAAATACATTTATACACGTAAATAACTCTTTATCTGAACCGCGTAATGGTGTTCTTGTTTGTCTCAACGGAACGGCTATTCTTTACCGGTGGCTGAAAACTATTCTGGGAGGGAACGACGATTCATTCGGATACGAAGATCTGAACAAACTCGCGTTGCAGTCGCCTCCCGGAGCGAATGGATTACACGTCTTTCCATTCGGGAATGGAGCTGAGAGAATTCTGAATGATCTGCGCGTCGACGCGCACATCACACATCTGGATTTTAATCGTCAGGGCCGCGCTGATCTTGTTCGTGCTTCGCTGGAAGGAATAGTCTATGCCCTTCGACTGGGATTCGACGTTCTGAAGGAGTTGGGAATTCAGCCTCAAGTGATTAAGGCGACTTCCACCAATCTGTTTCTCGGCCCGGCTTTCTGCAGCATATTTACGAACGCCATGAGAACGCCCGTACACATCTATCAGACCACCGGCGCAGAAGGCGCCGCACGGGGCGCGGCTCTTGGATCCGGCTATTTCTCAAATCCGGAAGACACGTTTCGGAACCTGACAATTAAACAGGTTCATGAACCCGACTCCAAGTTATCAGACAGATACGCATCCGGGTTCGCCGCCTGGAAAAAAGAATTGAAGGAGCGAATTCTTCCCGGAAAAAGAATCATTTCTCGTCAATAAACCCAGCCTGCCGGGCGTATTCAAACACGTTGCCAGCCCGAAGTATTTCAGCGACATCCCCCAGAGGCTTGAGCAAGCCATCGTATCCCGTAGTCAGATTTTTGAAAGAAGATGACGAGATCTCGATTTGCAGCTCATCCCCGGTTCTGATCACGTCGATCAAGTTCGAAAACGACTCCAGTGGTATCAGGAATCCACCATCAACTGCGTTTCTGTAAAAGATTCTCGCATAACTGTGTGCGATTACCGCTTCAATTCCCGCCTCCCGCAGGGCGAACGGGGCGTGTTCGCGCGACGATCCACAGCCAAAATTCGACCCCGCGACCAGAATCGAATAATCGCTTTTCCAGGCATCGGGCGCTGTGAGGGGGGTGTGACCTTCGGGCAATCCCTGCCCTCTATCGGGCACGGCTGAAAGGGCATACCTTCCGTACTGCTTTCGCTCGTCCGGAACAGTCATGGAATACACCAGGTGTCTTGCCGGAATAATCTGGTCCGTATCGATGGAATCCCCTACGACGTACACCAATCCTCTGACGATATTTTTCAAACGAGCACCTCTCTCGGGTCTGTTATGACTCCGAAGAGGGCAGACGCAGCAGCTGTTAATGGAGAGGCGAGGTATACGGAGGCATCACGCGATCCCATTCGACCCGGAAAATTTCGATTGGTCGTCGAAATAACAATTTCCTCACCGGTGGTCCGCCCGAGCGTATCGATCGGACCGCCCAGGCAGGCTCCGCAGTTTGCATGCCCCATCTTGCAACCAGCATTGACGAAAATATCCCAGAGCGATTCGCCACCGATCGTTTCGACGCGCATCTCCTCAGCTACATGTGTACTCGACGGCACGACAAACGTATCTATACGGACTTCCTGCCCCTTTAAAAGCCCTGCGGCTGCTCGAAAATCGCCCAATTTCCCTCCTGTGCAACTTCCGATGTAGGCCCTGTCGAGCCGAATCCCGGCCACTTCGCTCACACTGGCCCGATTGTCAGGTCGGTGAGGTTTCGCTACGACCGGTTCGATGACGGAGACATCATACACTCTTTCGGACTCATACCGGGCATCCGCATCACTGTATACCGGCTCGAAAACGTGATCTGTTCGTTCTCGAACATATTCGATGGTTTTACTGTCCGCTTCGATGACTCCGTTTTTTCCGCCCGCTTCAATCGCCATGTTCGTCAGCGTCATTCTCTCCTCCATCGAGAGATCGTAAACGGCCTCCCCCGTGAATTGCAGCGCCCGATAAGTTCCTCCATCGATTCCCACATCGCCGATCACCGTGAGGATCAGATCCTTGGCCATCAGATAAGGAGGCAGTTCCCCGTCGAATACGAACCGCATCGTCTCGGGCACACGAACCCAGATCTTGCCCGTGCCCATGATCAGTGCCGCATCGGTGTTTCCAACGCCCGTCGAAAACATGCCGAACGCACCGGATGTGCACGTGTGACTGTCGGTGCCGAAAAGAACCTCACCCGGACGGTTGAATCCCTCTTCAGCCAACGCGATATGACAGACTCCTGCATATCGGGCAGAGCCAACATCATAATAATGGGGCAATTCCTGTTCCGCTGCAAAAACACGCAATATTTCAATATTGCGCCGGGCGTGCGGATCAGCCGTGAAAATGTAGTGATCCGGCATGATGACCAGTTTGTCCGGATCCCAGACCCGTGCCTCCTGACCGAATTCGCGCTTGAATATATCGATCGATGGCGGCCCGCATACATCGTGTGTCATCAAGACGTCCACATCGATCCAGATATGCTCACCCGGAGTCACGCGCTCTCGAGAAGCGTGCGCGGCAAGAATTTTCTCTGTTATGGTCTGCCCCATCCGGATCTTGATCTACGCCTCGCCGCCCTGAAAGGCCTGTATGATCCCATCGTTCACAAACTGAATCGATTCCTCATCCGACCGAAATGCAGCCAGGTTGTTCAATGCATTCACGTACGCTTCGGCAGAGGCAAACAACACGTCCGTGTTACTGGCTTTTCCCGCGAAGCAGGGTCCGCCGATGCTGATCAGCACACACACTTCCCCGAACGCGTCGGCCCCTTCAGAAATGGAACGGATCGAATAATTGATCAGATCGTGGGCTTCCGAGACCGCATGATCGATCGCCCGGAAGAGCGCATCAATCGGTCCGTCGCCTGTCGCCGTTTTCTCTTCGGACCGACCTGAACGAAGGTGTCGAATTCGTACCGATGCCTCCGGCTTTTTATCCGTTCCAACCGAAACTTCCATGTGATCCAGTTGATAATGTGGTGTATTCATTGGTGTAGTGTTTTCTTCGAGAAGATTAAATAAGTCGATATCGTTGATTTCTTTTTTTCTGTCCGCCAAGCGGGTAAACTCTTCGTACAACCGCTCTCTGTTGTCCTCAGTGATGGATATACCCAGTTTTTCCAGTCGATTGTACAATCCATGCCTTCCAGAGTGCCTCCCGAGACGAATCGATTCCGATGTCTGCCCCACATCCTCAGCACTCATGATTTCATAGGTGTCCCGTCGCTTGAGCACACCGTCCTGGTGAATTCCGGCTTCATGGCAGAAAGCATTTTCGCCCACAATGGCCTTGTTTCGTTGCACGGAAAAACCGCAGAACGTGGAAACCATTTTGCTCGTCGCCATCAGCATCCGAGCCTGGATGCCGGTCTTCAGGCCGAGAAGATCTTCCCTCACCGAAAAAATCATGGCAATTTCTTCGAGGGCTGCGTTTCCCGCTCTCTCTCCGATGCCATTGATGGTGCATTCTACCTGCCTGGCCCCGGCTCTCACCCCTGCGAACGAATTGGCCACAGCAAATCCGAGATCATCGTGGCAATGCGTCGAAAGAACAACACGGTCAGGGATGCGGATGTGTTTCAATACAGTCGAGAAGATCTCCGCATATTCTTCCGGGATGCAATAACCCGTCGTATCCGGAAGGTTGATGGTTGTAGCACCGGCATCAATCGCCGCCTTGACGATGTCACACAAAAATTCCTGCCCGGTGCGACCGGCATCCTCCGCGCTGAATTCCACATCGTCCGTAAACTGCATGGCAAGAAGAATCGCATCTACCGCCATGCGTTTTATGGTTTCCCGCTTTTCCTCGATCGTTTTCCCGTATCGATCATCTTCAAACTTTGTCTCCAGATGAATATCGCTGGTGGCAATAAACGTGTGGATCCGAGTTTTTTTGCCCCCCTCCAGCGACTTTGCGGCGGCTTCAACATCACCCGTCGTGGCTCGTGCCAAGGCACAGATCGCCGGACCTTTTACCTCGGACGCAATTCTGCGAACTGCCTCCGCCTGCGCCGGTGATGAGAAAGGAAATCCGGCCTCGATGACATCCACGCCGAGCCGCGCAAGCTGATGCGCTATTTGGACTTTCTCCGGTACTGTCATTCCAGCGCCCGGTGCCTGCTCTCCATCACGCAACGTCGTATCAAAAATAATAATTCGGTCGCCCGGTGTATACTTTTTATTTTTGCTCATGATTCAATGATTCAATTCGATTTGAGGCGCTCGGATTTGAGGCGCTCGGATTTCATGCGCTCGGATTTGAGATAAAATCGCCTCCGTCATCTCGCTCGTTCCAATGGCCGGGCGTGCGCTCGTTCCAACGGCCGGGCGTGCGCTCGTTCCAACGGCCGGGTCGCCGCTCGTTCCAACGGCCGGGTCGCCGCTCATTCCATCGGCCGGGCCGTCGTTCGTTCCATCGGCCGGGTCGCCGCT
>JACZYD010000038.1:15841-25961 GCA_022571255.1 Bacteroidota bacterium | reverse complement strand
TCAATCCAGCACACACCGCTATTTTTAACCATTCAGGGTGTTCTGTGCATCAATTCACGATCCGTAACCGTTGAAATAACCCGCCTTCGCCACTTTTTCACTCGGTGGACACCTGAGAGACTCGTTTTACCTCCCGTATCGCGTCAAAACAGCTTTAAGTTCTTCAATTGGTATGGCTTCAATTTTGCCGCGCCGCGATGTGACCGTTGTGGCACGTAACAGTGCGTTATAAATGGCCTCTTCCGCCGCTTCCACAGCAGCCTCGAACAGAGGTGACATTCGTGCGTTTGGCAGCTCTGCGATCATAGAGAGCTCGCGCCTCCGGTCCGGCGTCCGGCGAACCTCGTCAGCTGTTGAAAAAGCAACCGCATAGTCTCCGGAACCGTTTTTCTGGGGAGAACCGGTTATTCCTACCGCAATAAGCGCTCTATCACAGAGTCGGATGAGATTCCGGGATGAAACCGGGGCGTCCGTTGCAAGGACGAGGATGATGGATCCGTCGGAATCGCCGCGATCCAGGTCATCGCGCAGATAATAGCGATTTAATTCCTTGCCTACAGGCACTCCGTCAATCTCAAGAATACCCCCGTAATTGGTCTGGACCAGAACACCGATCGTATATCCACCCAGATGTTCGGGTAAAACACGAGAGCTGGTTCCAATCCCGCCCTTCCAGCCAAAATTTATTGTCCCTGTACCCGCTCCGACACTGCCCTCCTCAACGGGTCCCTCGTGTGCCTTCTCGATGGCATCAATCACATGTTGAGCACGAACATGGCGTCCACGAATATCGTTTAAAAAACCATCATTGGTCTCTCCGACGACCGCATTCACCGAGCGAACCCGCTCGTTGCCAGGCTGAGTCAGGGTCCAATCGATGATTCCTTCCAAACCCTGGGATACCGACAGCGTATTCGTCAACACAATCGGTGTCTCGATTTCTCCGAGCTCCAGAATCTGTGTCGACCCGGCAAACTTCCCGTACCCGTTTGCGACAGCAAATCCGGCCGGCACTTTGTTCTGGTATAGATTTCCGGCATGAGGCAAAATCGCCGTCACTCCGGTTCGAACAGAATCCCCTTCGATCAGTGTAACATGGCCAACGCGCACGCCCGAGACGTCCGTGATCGCATTCAGTGGCCCAGGCGGTAGCACACCGGGCGATATTCCGAGATCCCGGGCTCTTGGCCGCTCTGCAGAGCGCGATTCGGCCGACCGGGCATTGCTGCTGATCGACTGAGACCATCTCACTGACACCTGTCCGAACGCGGGTTTTTGGTGATATGCCGGGATTATGCTTAGAATGCAAATCAAGATGCCGACTGTCGTGCTTCTTGCCG
Organism: Bacteroidota bacterium; assembly: GCA_022571255.1. Lineage (GTDB taxonomy): Bacteria > Bacteroidota > Rhodothermia > Rhodothermales > UBA10348 > N075bin62. Next base: position 24,621 of record JACZYD010000038.1, on the reverse strand, counting down.
GCCTGATTTTAGTGATTTTCAGACGTACCATGGTCAAAGTCCATTCATTCTGGTTTACTTATCATCAATATAATCATAAGGCTGCTCCGACTCAGGCGAGTCCGAGACATGACGCGTGCTTAATAAAAGAAAGCGAATTGGAATCCTGGGTGGCATGGGTCCCCAGGCCGGATTTGATCTGGCCTCGAAAATTACTGCCGCCACATCGGCGAAGACGGATCAGGACCACCATTCCGTCATTGTTTTTTCGTTCCCGGCCGATATGCCGGACAGGACCGCATTCCTGCTTGGAAGAACCGGGATCAACCCGGCTGATGCCCTTGCAAAACAACTTATTACACTCGCCGACATGAACGTGGATGTTGCGGCAATCGCTTGCAATACAGCACATGCCCCACCCATTTTCAAGCAGCTGAAAAGTGCGATTGAAAATAACGGTATGCGGCTGCAGCTCCTGAACTTGATCGAGGAAACGGTAGATTACATCCGGCGCATCCATCCATCGATAAAACGAGTCGGAATACTCGGAACGCGTGGTACGTATCAATTCAGACTGTATGACATCGCGCTTGAGCGGGCCGGACTGAACGTGATTCTGCCGGACGAAACCGTCAGGAATGAATCTGTTTTTCGTGCTGTTTACGATACCGGATTCGGAATCAAGAAGTATTCAAATCCCGTGACCGAAAAAGCCAGAGAACATGTGGAGAAGGCCATTGTACATCTGATCGAAAAAAAGGCCGAGGTGGTTATTCTCGGATGCACCGAACTTCCCCTGGCTTTTGCCCTCGTACCATCGAAACAACAGACTTTGTTGATCGACCCTGCTGTTGCGATGGCGCAGGCGCTGATCAGATTCGCTGAAACGCGTTGACAGGTACACCCCGCCTATCCCCATGATCTATTTTGTAACTGGCGCCACGGGTTTTATCGGCGGTCGCCTGGTTCGAATACTCCTTGACGACGGGCATCAGGTCCACATCCTTGCTCGCCGCCCTCATCGGGCACTGGAGTTGAAAAAAAGGGGTGCCCGAATCTTTCAGGGTGATATTCTGGACAAGGCATCGATGCTCGCCCCGATGAAGAACTGCGACGGCATATTCCACATTGCAGCCGATTATGGTCTGGGGGTCCGAGACAGAGCGAGCATGTACAAAACCAATGTTCGCGGAACCCGCAATGTCCTCTCCCTGATGCGTGAACTGAGCATTCCAGCGGGCGTTTACACAAGCACCATCGCCATAAATTCAGACACACGCGGTGTAATGGCAGACGAATCCTATTTTTTTCAGGGCTCGCATCTGAGTTGGTACGCTGAAACAAAATGGAAGGCACACTATGATGTTGCGATGCCATTCATTCATGATGATCTGCCTCTGACCATTGTTCAGCCGTGCCTGGTTTATGGTCCGGGTGATCAGAGTGCCATTGCGTTGACTCTCGAACAATTTCTCCGGGGACGCCTTCCTTTTCTCCCGGCTGAGACCAGGTATTGCTGGGCTCACGTAGATGATATTGCACAAGGACATTTTCTTGCGATGAAACAAGGGAGACAGGGGGAAAGTTACGTCCTCGGGGGTCCGGATCATTCGCTGCGCGAAGCGTTCCGCATCGCTTCAAGACTGACCCGGCGCAGGGTCCCGCCGATTTCGGTCCCGCCGATCGCGATGCGATTCCTGGCCTCCTTTGCCTCTCTGGTAGAGAATTCTTTTCGTCTGCCACCTCATTTGTCGTCTGAAAGTCTGCTGATGTCTGCCGGCACGACGCACATTGCCAGCAGTGAGAAAGCCGAAACTGAATTTGGATATTCGTGCCGCAGCCTGGAAGTTGGACTCAAAGGAACTCTCGCTGATCTGGCTGCGCGCATATCGAGAAAGCTGGAGCGCGCGGTATCGAAATAATCAGGTTCGAAATAATCAATATCGAAATAGACCGTATCGGAATCAGTGACAACCCGGGAACAGATTGAAGAGAAAATTCTGCGATTCCTTCGCAATCACGGACAGCGATCGTATCGGGCGAAAGAAATCGCCAAGAAACTGGATATCACGGATAATGACACGTATCACGTTTTTAACAGTGTCCTGCAGTCGCTGAAAATCGAAGGGCGTGTCGCTCGAGAGAAAGGCGGTCGGATCAGACACGCCCAACGACACTCCCACCTGGAGGGCATTTTGCGTGTTCATCGAGACGGATTCGGATTCGTCACGGTGCAAGGCGAAGAGCAGGATTACTTCGTTCGAGCCCGGAGGATGCACGTCGCCATAGATGGAGACCGTGTTCTGATAAGTCCGGCAGCCTCGAAGCCGGGCGACAGTCGCCGCTCGGCGGAAATAATAACGGTTCTTGAAAGGAGCAGGACGCAGGCCGTTGGAACCTTGCAAAAATCCGGATCATTCGGCATCGTAATTCCCGATGACCTCCGCTTGTTACATGATATTTATGTCTCGGACACGGATTCCTCCGGTGCCCGCGATGGCGACAAAGTCGTCGTTTCGATCGATTCTTTTGAAGACCGCCGCGGGGCCATCCAGGGACGAATTCTGAACGTCCTCGGACCATCCGCGGATCCTGCGGTCCAGACGCTGGCGGTCGCGATGAGCCTCGGCGTAAAATCGGAATTCCCAGATGAGCTTATCGACGAAATCAGGAAGAGGCGTACTCTCGGCATAGAATCTGAAATTGGAAATCGCAAAGATTTGCGGTCGAAATGTACATTCACCATCGACCCGGTTGACGCAAAGGATTTTGATGATGCCCTTCATATTGAAACTCTACCAGGCGGCCACTTCGAAATTGGCGTTCATATAGCCGACGTGAGTCACTTCGTAAAAGAAGACACGTTGCTTGATCAAGAGGCGTATGAGCGTGGGACGAGCGTGTATCTGGTAGACCGGGTCATTCCCATGTTACCGGAGAAATTGTCCAACGACCTGTGCTCACTGAAACCTGGAGTCGACAGATTGGCCTTTTCGTGCATCATGAAGGTAACCTCGGAGGGCTCGGTCGTTTCGCATCAAATCTGCGAGACAATCATTCACTCCAGATATCGACTGACGTATGAGGATGCGCAACAAATTATTGACCACGACGGGGTCTCACATCCACTGAAAAAAACATTACGTCTCGCAAACGAAATGGCCAGGAAGATTGCTGCGATTCGCCGACAAAAAGGTGCGGTTGATTTCCATCAGGTCGATGTGCGGGTCATCCTGGATGACGACGGGCACCCGGTTCGCATTGTCCCCCGTGAACGTCTTGATGCGCACCGACTCATCGAAGAGTTTATGCTTCTCGCGAATCGAACGGTGGCGCGTGCCATGTGCGAAAATTCAGATGATGTGTTTATTTCACGAATTCACGAACCACCAGATCGCGAAAAAATCAGACAACTGGCCGCATACGTTCGACCGTTCGGCTATTCCCTGCGGCATGAAGACGGCCTGGTCCATGCAGCCGATCTGAACGAATTGCTTGAATCCATACGGGGAAAACCGGAAGAGCCCGTTATCGAAATGGCCGCCTTGAGGTCCATGTCCAAGGCCCGCTACGGAATCGAAGCTTCGGGCCATTACGGTCTTTCGGAAAAGTACTATACCCATTTTACGAGCCCCATCCGCCGATATCCCGACCTGATTGTGCATCGCCTAATCAAGCGCAACATGTCCGGTCTTCCGCGACCCGATGCAGCTGCTTTGAAAAGTCAGTGCGAACACCTTTCGGAACGTGAAATCGTTGCCGTTGAAGCCGAACGAGCCTCCATTCGACTCAAGCAGGTGGAGTATGCCGCGAATCACCTCGGAGAAGCCTTCTCGGGTGTTGCAACGGGGATTTCCAGATTTGGCATTTTTATTCAGATCACGGATTTACTCGTAGAGGGCATGGTGCACGTTCGCGACATGGAGAGCGACTACTATGAATATGACGAACAGTCTTATTCGCTCATCGGCGCGCGTTCAAAAAGGAAATATTGTCTCGGCGACCAGTTTCGCGTTATCATTGCTGCCGCCAATACCGAATCGAGAGAAATTGACCTCGTTTTCGAAGATCTGTCGGGCGCGAATCGTCGACCTAAACGACGTCACCAAAAGCGCCGTTTGAACTAAAGATTGCGGAATTAATGCCGACTAAAGCCATGAGTGCATACGAATACCTATCTCCGACCGCAAACCCATGACACCGACCCGGGGTTTTGATACATACCGACTCCTGCTTCGGAACCAGTGGAAAACGACAAAACGTTCTTCGAAGACCAAACAAAGTCCGTTTATCTGGCTTGTACTCGGTGCAATGGTCTGTTACGTAGGCTTCACGCTTTTCGTGCTGGGATATCATTTTGAAAGGTTTGCGATTGTATTCTTCCCGGGCTCGATTCCTGTACTCGTCGTAAATCAGTATTTGCTGGCCGGCTTCCTCTCACTTTTTTTTATTCGTTTTCTGTTCCAGCAGACGCCGAGAATGAAGCTCACGCCCTACCTGCACCTCCCGCTTCTGAAACGGGACCTGGTGGTCTTTTTTCAAGCATCCAGCCTGATCAGTGTCCATAATGTTTACCCGATGCTCTTTTTCGTCCCGTTCTGGTTGCGATATGTTCTGCCGGGACACGAACCGGTCGCAGCCTGGCTCTGGATCATTTCCATCATGGGGCTCATCGGAGCTTCTCATTTCGGCAATCTTGTCCTGCGAAGCATTCTTCGCTGGCGTGCCGCGTATTTTTACCCATTGATCGTTCTTCTGATTGTGATAACGATTCTGGACGAAACCTCCGGATATGGGATGACAAGAACACTATCGGGGTTTATGTTCGGCCAGATTCTATCCGCCAACATGGTTTCATTCACGCTGACGATGAGCATTTTTCTCGCCTTCGGCGTCTGGTCGTCCGTACTTCTGCTCAAAACACTTCGGCGGCCTGTAATCACGGCGCCAGAAACAGCAATCGTGCGAAAACCACGGACAGTCCCGGCCCGCTTTGGCGTCACCGGACAACTTTTTTACCTCGAATTACTCCTGATGTGGAGAAACCGGCGGCCACGCCACTATCTGATTCTGTCCCTGGTCTTCTCTACCATGTATCTGGTAATCATGATGGCCACCGAACTTGCGTATGGCGGATTTATTTTCGATGGACTCATCGGGCTGTTTGCGTCGGGTGGATTTGTGCTTAATTACGGACAGCTGATGTTCAGTTGGGACAGCACGCATTTCGACGGGCTGATATCACGTAACATTACGTTTCGACAGATTATCCGGGCAAAACTTCTTCTGCTGCAGGCATCGTGTCTGATTCTGTTTCTGTTGTCACTTCCACTTTTTATATGGCTCAAACCCGAACTTTTAGCGGTACACGTTGCATTCCTGCTTTACAACGCCGGTATCACAACCGTTCTGGTCATGGAACTGGCTACGCGAAATTCACAGTCGGTCGATATCTCCCAGAGTGGAAGCTTTTTTAACTATGAAGGTTTTTCCTCGAAACACTGGCTCTGGTTTATTCCCACAGCTCTGCCACCAACTCTCTTCATGATCGCAGTTCAGAACCATCTTTTTGCAGGCCTTATTCTGTTGGCCTCTCTCGGATTCGTGAATTTGATATGCACCGAGCTCTGGACAAACTATTTTTCGCGCGGGTTATCTTTGCGTAAGTATGAAATCGCACAGGGGTTCAGAAATAATGCGCGTTGAAATCATTGACGTATTAAAACGTTTCGGTAAAAAAACGGCGTTGAACATACCTTCATGGAAGCTTGAGGACGGAGAAATCGTCGGGCTGGTAGGAAGTAATGGCGCAGGAAAGACGACCTTCTTACGGCTCGTACTCGATCTGCTGCACCCCGAAAACGGCCGCGTCGAAATCGACGGTATCTCCGTATCCAGATCGGCGGCGTGGAAAGCAAGTACCGGTTCTTATCTCGACGAGTCGTTCCTGATCGGGTTTCTCTCGATATCCGAATATCTGAAGTTCGTCGGAGCAGTTTTCGGTCTCAAAAACGGAACTACAGAACGCGCACTGGAACAGTATCGCTCGTTTCTGCCGTCCCGATCTGACGACGTATCTGGAAAACTCGTTCGAGAACTGTCCACCGGCAATGGTAAAAAAGTCGGGATCGTTGCAGCCATGTTCATCCGTCCGGATCTGCTCATCCTGGATGAACCATTTGCCAATCTTGATCCTCCATCACAAATTCGCCTGAAACAGAATATCCTTCGACTGGCAAGAGAGAATGGAACGACGATGATTATTTCCAGTCACGACCTGGGGCATGTCACCGAAATTTGCTCCCGAATCACACTTCTTGACGACGGTCACATTATTCGGGACGAAAAGACGTCATCGGAGACTCTCTCAGAGCTTCAATCGTACTTTGCCTCGTAGACCTGTTCCGGAACAGCTGTCCGGCACCCTGTCAAGACGGACCACCCCGGAGTAGGAGGCTAGGAGGCCAGGAGGCCAGGAGGCCAGGAGGCCAGGAGGCCAGGAGGCCAGGAGGCCAAAAATAAAACGCGCTCATCATTGACGCCCTGGCCGTTCAGCCCTGTCGTCAACGTTGCTGAAATTTCGGATGTCTGAGGCAGCCGACTCTGGCTTCACGAGGATCGCATCAACTTTTCATCACCTCAGATCGAGTTTCTCTTTACCGACCGTGCTTGCAATGTCACGGAAAAGGTCTGGCCATGCAGCCGGAAGTGGTGATTCAAATACAAGACGATCTTTGCGAGTCGGGTGATCAAAGGAAAGCGAAAAAGCGTGAAGAGCAAGGTTTTTTCCGTCGAATTCGGTCGAAGCACCGTATTTCACGTCCCCGACCAGTGGAAATCCTCTACTCGAAAATTGTACGCGAATTTGATGTGATCGACCTGTTTCAAGATCTATCTCCACAAGCGATTTTCCTCCCGATTCGGCCAGCGTTCGAAAGGACAGGCGAGCTTTCTTCGCACCCTGCTTCTCCGACGCGGCACGTTTGACCCGCCCTCCTTTTTTCAATAAATAGTCCTCCATCGTTCCGGAGAAACCAGGTCGCCCTTCGACAAGCGCCAGATACTTTTTCTCAATCTTCTGTGTCCGGAATTGTTCGGCCAGGCGTGCGGCTGCTTTTGAGGTGCGGGCAAAAACCATGACACCGGAAACCGGGCGATCAAGTCTGTGGACGAGTCCCAGATACACGTTTCCCGGCTTATTGAATCTGATTTTGATGTACTCCCGCCAGGTCATCAGGAGGTCCGTATCACCGGTTCGGTCGGCCTGTGTGAGCTGGCCGGCTTTTTTCTCAATCACCAGAAGATGGTTATCGAGGTAAAGTGGTGTCAATCGTTCTCGTATATTTGTTGTCTGCTGGACTCATAAAATAACATCCCCGATACTCCCGAGTTTGACGATGCGCCCTACCGCTGAACACGCTGGAATTTCCATGACCGGCGAGACCATGCGAAAGCTGACACATCTTCTGGCTCTGGTTCTACCCGTGGGAGTACTCCTGTTCGACGAGCGAACCACTTTTGTAATCCTGTTTCCGACCACGCTCGCTGCTCTGGCGGCAGACGTCTTAAGGGCCCGCTCAGCGTCATTCAGCAAAGTAATCACCTCCCTGTTCGGGTCTATGATGAGAGACAAGGAGGTCCCGGAAATCGGAAATCCTGTGATCATCAACGGTGCAACGTGGACGCTACTTTCGATGACGACCCTGCTTATTATTTTTCCAGCATCGCTCGCAGTACTGGCTTATTCCCTGGCCATGATTGGTGATGCATTTGCGGCTATGGCAGGACGCACCTGGGGAAAACACTCGTGGGGCCGACTCGGACGTCCCGGTTGCACACTGGAGGGATCCGCCGCATATCTGGTGTCAGCATCACTGACCGCCTTTCTTCTCGGCGGTGGCGCCGTTCTTTCATTCAGCCCGTACAGTCTTCCTTTATTTCCTCTTTTCGCGGGCTCTCTGGTAGCCACGTTGATTGAAATTTCACCACTGCCCGGAAACGACAACATGAATGCTCCTGTCTTCGCCGCTCTTTCCATGCTATTGATTTACAATTCGTTTTATGGCTTTTCTTACCCTCTTTTCCCCTTGATACCGTAATGGCAGATCGTGTAAAAAGTCACAAGGGTACCAGTTTTACCAGGAGCACCTTCAAGAAAATCGCAGGGAGGGAGCGTTTTCCTCAGCCTCCGATTATCGCTCTCCGCCACCCGGTTGTTTTCATGCATGGATTCGGGATGCTTGCCGTATTTCTCAAAGGGGGACATCTGCACGACGAAGCCATGTTTATGAGAGAACGCGGTGTACGGGCTTACGCGCCCAACGTCTCTCCGTATCACACCATCCCGTCACGGGCCGCCATGTGGAAGACATGCATTGAGCATATTCTGGAAGAAACCCGGGCAGAAGCCGTAACGCTGATTGCCCACTCGATGGGAGGACTCGACGCACGGTACATGATCTCTGAACTCGATACCGCCGATCGAATAAAGGCACTCGTAACCGTGTCCTGTCCGCACCACGGATCTTGTATCGCAGATATTGTTCTGGAAACACCGGAGCGACTACAGGACTGGCTTACGGACGCAGCAAACTGGGCAGGCACGTCATCAATGGAAAACGTTGATTCTGATTTTCGACAGGCGATTCATGATCTTTCAACTGAATACGTAACCACTCAGTTCAACCCGTCCGTTCCCGATCATCCCGATGTCACCTACTACTCTTATGCAGGAAACGCAGGAAAAGGAACGCGGGTCAACATCAACCCCCTGCTTCGACCACAGAATTCGATGATTTATA
>JACZYD010000038.1:0-15831 GCA_022571255.1 Bacteroidota bacterium | reverse complement strand
AAAGAGAGGGGAAAAACGATGGTTTTGTTTCCGTGCGTTCCGCTCAGTGGGGTAATTATCTCGGAACGATCGATGCGGATCATTCACAACAAATCGGAATCGACTGGACCCCGCAGAGTCTATTCAGATCGACGCGATTTTACGCCGGTGTAATCAAGATGTTGGCAAAAAATGGATTCTAAGGCTCGGAAACAGACTTCCACAGGGCGATGCCGCGAACCGTCCATGCCATCCTATTTACCGGAAATCATCAAGTCGCCATAGGAAACGATCTCGTTGACCGAGTCAAATACAAAAATACGCACGAGTCCGCTTCGCCCCAGCACGGCCGGGCTGAATCGCATGATATACCCTCCCGGTCCGGTAATATCCGTCATGCGATCAAGCAGGATTAAATTATTCAACGTCCCGTCGTTCGCGCGAAGTGTAAATCCGCTCTGAGCAGCGTCAAACTGTAAAATATTAATGGGCAGTGTGACAAAATCCACGCTCTCAGGATTGGGATACAACGGAGAAATTCGGACTTTCCCGAAATATATCGGCGATGTTCTCCAGTCATTTTCATCTTCGGAAATAATATCGCCTACACTGTTCGTCGACGTAAACCCTTTGGGGGGCAACGATGCCTCTGTTGCAAAATCGTTCTGCTGTTCTTGTGTATCACAGCTGGATACCGTGATTGCAATCAGAATTGCAATCAACAGAACTACGGGAGATCTTCCGGTCATAAAGTCTGACTGCTGATTCGAAACACTGACCAACCAAATACTATTCAATCTCGTTCCCGGTGGGGCTGATTTTGACCCAGGTTCAACCCGATACCCGTTGATATGCCCGTATTTGATGCAAAAGATCTGAGTGTTTCCTTTTCAGATCGGCCCATATTGCGAAATATTTCGTTCTCGTTCGAAAAGGGAAGCTGGGTTGGTGTACTCGGACCCAACGGAGCGGGAAAAACCACATTGCTCAGAACGATGGCAGGCCACCTGCCCTATGCTAACCGGCTGACGTTCAGAGGGCGCGAGGTCCGTGCCTGGCGAACCCGCGAACGAGCAAAATCACTTGCCTTCGTACGGCAGTCTCATACGTTATCGTTCGATTTTACGGTGATAGAACTGGTATTACTTGGCCGGATGCCGCACAAGTCGCTTCTTTCCCTGTACGAAAAGTCAGATATGGAGCGGGCTGAGCAGGCGCTCTCTCTCTTGGATCTGCAGGGCTTCGAATATCGAAATGTCTCCACTTTAAGCGGCGGTGAACAACAGCGTGTATTTCTTGCTCAGGCGCTCGTGCAGGAAGCGCACGTTCTTCTGCTCGACGAACCTACGACTCACCTGGACGTGCACCACCAGTTTGAATTCATGGAACATGTGCGAGGATTCGTTCAAAAAGGCGGGACGGTAATCGGAGCGTTTCACGACCTGGAACTTGCCGCTCGATTCTGTGATCGCCTTATTATCTTGAAGGATGGCCGCATGGCAGCACAGGGTACTCCTCTGGAAGTACTGACCGAAGATTCAATGCGTCGCGTTTTCAACATGGATGCCCGTATTGAAAAACACAGCGACGGCAGCCTGTCGATACGTTATGAAAGGACTCACGAAATGATGCAGCGATGAACTGCCGGAACAGAATGCGCCGAGAAACCACAGCGTTAAAATGCGCCAAGCAACCACAGCGTTAAAATGCGCCGATAAAAGCTTATGAAGATTTACACTCGAACCGGCGATGAAGGAATGACCGGGCTCTTTGGAGGTCCAAGGGTTTCGAAATCCAGCCCTCGAATTGAATCCTATGGCACTGTTGATGAACTGAACGCCGTAATTGGTGTGTGCAGGGGTTTGCTCTCCGAGAGTTCTTTCAAGTCGATTGACGAAGCTCTGCGCGAATTACAGAACAACCTGTTTGTCGCGGGCGCCGACCTGGCCACACCGCTGGAGTCGCGTGTCGACATCATTCGTATCAATGCTGAAAAGACTTCCGAGCTGGAAAAGCAGATCGACCTGCTCGAAGCTGACCTTCCTGAATTACGGCAGTTCATTCTGCCATCCGGGGTCGGCGCTGCTGCACATCTTCACGTCGCTCGAACCGTTTGTCGGCGCGCAGAACGAAAGGTCGTCGAACTCAGCGCGCTGGAATCAATTAATCCGGAATGTGTGACATTTCTGAATCGGGCCTCCGATTTCCTTTTTGTGGCAGCTCGCTGGGTCAACATGCGCAGTGATTGTGCGGACGAGCCATGGAACGCCGAAGAGTGAGTGGTATGTGAAGAAAAATCGGTTCCACTATATCGTTCTCGTACTCATCCCCGTATCGTTCTTCGCCCTGCTCGAGGGAGGACTTCGATTATCGGGTTATGGCGACACGTATCCCCTTTTCGCTCCCGTACCTGGATATGAACAGTTTCTGGTTCAGAACAAAGACGTCGCCCGACGATATTTCGGCCCCCGGTCGGCCACCGTTCCGTCCGGGTTGAATGACGTCTTCCGCGCCGAAAAAGACTCGACCATATTGCGGATTTTTGTGCAGGGTGGTTCATCCGCGGCCGGGTATCCGTACTACTATGGCGGAAGTTTCTCGCGGATGCTTGAACAACGGCTTCAACAGACTTATCCGGAGCGCGAGGTGGAAGTGATCAACACGGCGCTCGCTGCGGTCAATTCGTATACACTGCTCGATTTTGTGGACGAAATAATTGAACAGGAGCCGGACGTTGTTCTGATTTACGCAGGGCATAACGAGTTTTACGGGGCACTCGGTGTAGGGTCGACCGAGTCGCTGGGGCGATTTCCATTTGTCGTTCGCAGTTTTCTGGCCCTGCGAACCTATCGAACCCTGCGATTGATGCAGGACTTCGTGACCTCCATCGCAGACGCATTCCGATCGAACACGGTCGCCCCCCCCGGTCGCACCCTGATGGAACGGATGGTTGGAGAACAGAAGATTCCATACCGATCTACACTGTACCGGATGGGGATTCATCAGTTCGAGGAAAACATTGATAGATTACTTAAACGTTATGCACAGCACAATATATCCGTTATTCTCGGCACAGTAGCATCGAATGAAGGTGACCAGCCGCCGTTTATCAGCGAAACCGCATTTCCTGAATTACAGAATGATTACGATGAACTGGTTCTGGCGGGAACAGAACTGGCGTCTCGGTCCATTCATGACGCGGCGATACAAAAATTCAGTGCAGCCATTGAGCTTGACAGCATCGGAGCGTCTGCGTATTTCGAGCGTGCAAAGTCTTATCGGTATCTGCGACAGATCGAAAACGCTGTCCGGGATTTCAGAGCCGCCCGGGACCGCGACCAGCTTCGCTTCCGGGCGCCGGGTGATATCAACAACGTATTGCGGGCTCTGGCAGATCGTCATGGATCGGTGATCGCAGAATCCCACGCTGCACTCTCCAGTGGATCGCCGGACGGAATTATCGGCAGCGAATTGATCCTGGAGCATCTTCACCCGAATGTGAATGGTTATTTCATCCTGTCGGACGTGTTCTATAACACGCTGCTCGATTCCGGTGTGTTGCCGGAGGCTTCGGAACGCATCGATACACCGACAGCTCGAAAGGAAGTGTTACTGACCGCCGTTGATGACAAATATGGAATGCTCCGGGTACGTCAGCTCAAGGGGAGTTGGCCATTTCAAGCGCCCGGAACGGTTGATCGATCAATCGACACGATGTCTGCCGTAGGTACAATCGATTCACTCGCACTCGCCGTCTTTCGGTCTGAGATTCGCTGGTATGAGGCCACGCAGGCTCTCAGAGAATTTTATCTCAAGAATAATAACTTGCCTCTGGCTCTGCAGGCTTCCATGGCGATGATTCAGCAGTATCCGTTTTTGCCGACTCCCTACGCCTATGCCGGCGAGGTTCTGGCCCGAATGGGGCGCCTGACCGAGTCTGGGGTATATCTCGATGTAGCGCTGGACATTGAATCATCTGTATCGGTATTGATTGCGCGGGGAAATCTGAGTGTGATACAGGGTGATCCGGGTGGGGGCCTCGCGTTTTTCAACGAGGCACTGAAACTGGATCCGGACAGCGAACGCGCCCGGGAACTCCGTGAACGTCTTCTTTCGGCGAAGGACAACAACACGAATCCCGAATAATTATTTATCTTGCCATCAGTAACCATACTCTTACCCCTATCAGACAATATTGTCATACCGCCCTGGTGATCGCGATTCTTGTGATTTCGACACTCGCAGAGCCTTCAAGAGTCGCTGCGCAAGCCATCACGTTTGAATCGATCAGCCTCAGCTCAGGTATTCAGACACAGAGTGGGGGTACTGGTGTAGCTGTTTATGATTTTGATCAGGATGGATGGGATGATATTACCATTGCCCTCAAAAATGCCCGACCGGCGCTGTTCCGAAACAACAGGGATAACACATTTACCAATATTGCCGAAGAATCCGGAATTGAAGGTGGTGGCAATGCAGTCGTCCCGCTCTGGGCGGATGTCGACATGGACGGCTTTCCGGACCTCTTTCTGGGGCATAAGGGAGCGGGCATCAACAGGCTTTATCACAACAATGGCGACGGGTCATTCACGGACGTAGCGGTTGATGCCGGGATCCCTCTCCATGCAGTGATCGGTTCGGCAGCCTTCGGAGATTATGACGGCGACATGGCGCCTGACTTGTACCTGGCCGTCGATCGGGGCTACGATATCTTATTGCGAAACCGGGGGGACGGCTCGTTTGAGGATGTTTCCGCGTCTGCCGGCGTATCGGGCATGGAAAGATCGGTAGCCATGCAGATGATGTGGGTGGACTACGACCTGGACGGAGACCAGGATCTGTTTATCGTACACGATGGATCAACACGAAGCCGATTACTGGTGAACGAGGGGTTTCTTCCCCTGATAAACATTGCTTCATCCGTAAATATCGACGACATAGGCGCGGGAAACAGCATGGGCATCGCGTGGGGGGATGTCACGGGTGACGGGATTCCGGACGCTTATGTAAGCCGGATCGGGACCGCCGGGTTATACGTTGGTGACGGCTCGGGAGGGTTTACGGAAGAAGCCGTTCAACGCGGCGTTGATAGAAACGGGATGTCCTGGGGCGTGGTCATGGAGGATTTTGACAACGACGGTCAGAAGGACCTGTTTGTAGTTTCTACTTCTGGTTATGATTCGACCCCCACTCTCCTGTTCCACAATGCTGACGGAATTTTCTCGGAGATCGGTGAGGCGGCGGGAATATCCATTCTCACGGAAGCGAAAGGGCTGGCCGCCGGCGATTTCAATCGGGACGGCTGGATCGATCTTGTTTTTCCGAGCGCCACCGGTAGTCATTCCATCTTTCTGAATACGACCTCAAACAACTCAAACTGGATCAACGTTCAGGCTGTCGATAAGATGTCAGGGCCCGCTATCGGCGCCCGGGTCGAAATATTCGCGGCCGGTCTTCACCAGATAGAATTCGTACATGCGGGAGAAAGTTTTTGCTCGCAGAGTACGCCCATAGCTCATTTTGGAGTTGGCCGGGAAACGGTGATCGATGAAATTCGCATCTACTGGCCTGACGGATCTGTCAGCTCGGAAACAGGCAGCCTGGTGAACAGGACTCTGCTTTTTGTTCAACCAGGTATCAGTGTAGCCAACGAAACGGCGGATTTCATCGATGCCCGTTTTAATCTTGCTCAGAATTATCCGAACCCTGTATGGAAAGAAACAACTATACCGTTCGAACTACCCGAGCAGATGCGCGTGCAATTCGAAATCATTGACATTCTTGGTAGAATCGTCTATCAACAGCCTCCGCAGTTACGAAATGCAGGGCCCAATCACATCATGGTTGACGCATCGAAACTGCCTGCCGGCCAATACATCTATCGTCTTGTGACGTCATCGGGCTCCAAATCTCGTCTCATGACTGTTCGGCAGTGATCCTGCGTTCGGCAGTGACCATGCGTTCGGCATTGATCCTGCGCGTGGCCGCGTTCTTTTTACGCTTTTAACACATATCTCCTTTTCCCGTGCTTCCAGAACGAATTAAAAAACGAATCATTGCCGCCTCGGGCGCTGCGATTGTCGTCGTGGCGCTCGCCGTGTCGGGCGTATTCGGAGTTTACGACGCCGAACCTTCCGCGGGAAAAGAGGTGCCTCGTGTCGCTGTCTCAGACGCGGGTCCGAATCTGCCTGAATTCGACAAATACGGAATGCCCGTCGGAAGGTATCAGATCTCAGACGGAATTGTCCGCCGAAACAAGACATTTTCAGATTTACTTGCTCCATTTGACATCTCTTACGCAAACGTCGTATCGCTCGCCGCTTCTACCAAAGAAACGTTCGATGTGAGGCGCATTCGGGCAGGCAGGCCTTACCGTGTTTATCTGGATCACATGAGTAATGTCCCTGAATATTTTGTCTACGATCAGGATCAAACCAGTTATGTCGTATTTCGGCTACTCGGTACGCCGTCGGCCGAAGTCATAGAACGACCGTCTTCACTGCGGCGCAGGACAATCAGCGGAGTGATCAATTCATCACTCTACGAAACACTCCAGGAACTGGACGTGAATCCGTTTCTGGCGATTCGTATGTCGGAAGTATTTGCGTGGCAGATTGACTTTTACCGCATTCTGAAGGGTGACAGTTTCCAAATCGTTTATGACGAGATCTTGGTCGGCGACCATCAGATCGATATCGGAGAGGTTCACGCCGCCCGGTTTACGCATTTCGGTGAAGACTACTTTGCGTTTCATTATGCAGGCGACGCGGTCGACGACTTTTATGATGCCGCAGGGCAAAGTGTGAGAAAAGCATTTCTGATCGCACCGGTAGCCTATTCGCGTATCAGCTCGGGATATTCGGGCCGGCGTTACCACCCTGTTCTCAAGCGGTATAGATCGCACCTGGGAACAGACTATGTGGCGGACTACGGCACTCCGATTCATGCCACGGGAGACGGAGTCGTAGAAGTCGCCGGATTCACCTCAGCGAATGGAAACTGGGTGAAAATCCGTCATAACGGAACGTATACGACCGGTTATCTGCATATGTCCCGAATCGCCAAGGGCATCCGACCCGGCGTTCATGTCGATCAAGGTCGGGTGATAGGCTATGTGGGAAGTACTGGCCTGGCCACCGGCAATCACGTCTGTTACAGGTTCTGGAAAGACAGGGTACAGGTCGATCATCGCCGTCAGAAACTGCCCAGCGTGGGACCTATCCCGCCCGAGCACCGATCTGCTTTCGAGGACCTCAAGAACCGTTACATGGTCGAACTCGGGACATTTTCAGATCTCCCATACGGCCCAGCCTATGCGATGCTGCTCAAAGAGCCTCTACCGACCGTCACGGGTCTTGATTAACAGCGTTTTCTCGGCCGTCACGCCATTCATGGTGAAACGAACCGTATAAGAACCGGGCACCAGATATCGTTTCCCATTGTCTTTTAATTTGATTTTGTCTTTTTCTTCGGAACCTCCTCCCTCATCGGCCTCCTCTTCCTCGTCGTCTTCGAGCGCTTCGTTGTAAGCCGCGGCACCCTCCTCTGTAACCGTCAGTTCGTACGCCAGGTAATTCAGTCCTGCGCGTACTTCCATGTTCCGGGCTTGAAGAACGGCACCATCTTCGGTCAGAATCTGCATCTCGGCAGATCCCGTCTCCCTGGAGTAGAAAGAGATGGTCTGTTCGGGCTCTACTGGAGAACTCCACGAGGAAAGCTGCCGCCCCCAGAAAGAAGAATAAAACACAGGGTCGGGCGAGAAGAGGTGCAGTTCTTCGGCTATCAACGCCGGCGTCATTTCCTCCACCTCTATTATCGAAGCGATAAAAATAGACCGGCCGTGGGTTCCGATAACCAGATCTTTCTCGCGCGCCTGGATTTTCAGGTCATGCACCGGCGCTCTTGGAAGTGTATCAAACATGGCCATAAACGCCCCGCCCTGATTCAAAGAGGCATACACCCCGTGATCCGTGCCCACGAATATCAGATCTGGATTGTGCGGATCCTCCACCACGACATTTACCGGCTCTGCGGGAAGGTCCAGGCCAATTCGAGTCCAGTTCTTCCCAAAGTCATCTGATCGGTACACGTGAGATTCAAAATTATCCCAACGATATCCATTCAGGGTCACATATACGCGGCCCTTCTCATGCGCCGATGCTTCTACCCTGCTCACCCACAGGTTCTGCGGCAACGAGTCCGAGATTCTGTTCCACGATTGGCCTCCATCGCGCGTAACGTGGATATAACCGTCATCGCTTCCCGTGTATATCAGACCAAACTCAAGGGGCGATTCATCGATGGTAGTGAGCGTGCCGTACGGAACGTCTCCGGGCTGCCCACCCCGGGTCAAGTCCGGAGAAATCGCCTTCATATCCTCGCCCTGATTCATGGATCTGAACAGGCGATTGGCCCCGTAATACAGGATATCCTGATTGTGCCTGGAAAGATGAATCGGAGTCTGCCAGTTAAACCGCAGAGGCGCTTCGCCGAGTTTATGCCGCGGACGAACGCTCTCGCGCTCGTTGGTCGTCGTATTGATTCGGCTGTAGGCTCCGAACTGCGATCCTGTATACACGATATCATTCGTGCGCGTGTCTACTTCGACCTGCATGCCGTCGCCACCACCGATTCGGGTATACGGATATCGCCCCGACGCATACCAACCGTAACCCGCAGAATACGTACTCGGTCCGGACCAAATTCCATTGTCCTGCAAACCTCCATACACTTTATAGGGTTCGGCGTCATCAACTTGAATCGCATAAAACTGTCCTACAGAAGGAATATTGACCTTACTCCAGGTCTCACCGTGGTCGTAAGAAATATTGAGTCCGCCATCGTTTCCATCAATAAGATGTCCGCTCCGGTTCGGGTTGATCCAGAGGGCCTGATGGTCGCCGTGTACATGACGGGCGCCCACCGATTTAAAAGTTCTGCCAGAGTCATCACTGCGTAGAATCGGTACGCCCATGATGTAGATCTGAGCATCGTCGTCCGGTGCAACACGTATTTCACCGAAATAATAGCCGTACGAGTTATACAGGCCATCCAGATAGTCTTCGTGAGTCCTGATCCATGAATCTCCCCCGTCATCCGATCGGTAAACTTCCGCCCCGATCACTCTCGTATCGAACAACTGCGAATTGGCATCCTCCAGGAATTCGACCAGTGCCATCGGTACGATTTGTTCATTTCGGACCAATTCCAAAATACCCGCACCATCATATTCGGAAGGGAACCCGTTCGATCGCAAAAATTGTTCAATATCCTTTTCTTCGAGGAGCAGAAACTCGTCCCGGGTGATCCGTCGGAGCGCTTCTTTTGTTACGGCTTCCACCTCATCAGCGTCCTCTTCGTCCTCCTCCGGTTTTCTTTTCTGATTATCCAGGAGTGCAAACAGAACACCTGTTGACGGGTGGATGGCGAGCCCGATTCTGCCTACGCCGTCCCCGACGGGGAAACCGCTGTTTTCGGTATTCAGTTTTGTCCAATTTGCTCCGCCGTCCGTAGTCTTATAAATGCCTGATCCTGCTCCTGACTCGACGAAGTTCCAGGCCCGACGAGCTCTGTGCCACGTCGCTGCATAGAGCACATCGGGGTTATTGGGATCG
Source organism: Bacteroidota bacterium (assembly GCA_022571255.1). Lineage (GTDB taxonomy): Bacteria > Bacteroidota > Rhodothermia > Rhodothermales > UBA10348 > N075bin62. Next base: position 6,238 of record JACZYD010000038.1, on the reverse strand, counting down.
ATGATGAGGTCAATCGCACCCGTTTCGTCGTCCACAAATAAAACTTTTTCCCACGAGGCACCTCCATCACTTGATTTGTAGACACCACGCTCGGGATTCGGGGAATAGAGTGCTCCGGCGGCTGCAACCCACAATACTTGGGGATTGTCCGGGTGCAGCACGATGCGGCCCGTTCGCTGCGTGCCCTGAAGCCCCCGGTGCTCCCACGTTTCTCCACCGTCCGTACTTCGATAAATTCCGTTCCCGGCGTAAGAGGAGCGGGATGAATTATTCTCACCCGTACCCACCCAGATCGTTTCGCCATGTGTCCAATCAATTGCAATATCACCGATGGTCATTACTGACTCCTGATCAAAAAGCGGTTCAAACGATTGACCATTGTTGTTCGTCCTCCAGAGCCCACCGGAAGCATAGGCCACATAAAAATGTGTCGGATCTGTTGAGAACGCATCAATGTCCGTTACGCGGCCGCTCATTACGCTGGGGCCAACATTCCGAAAAGGAACTTGGGACAGGAGTGAAGCGGCCATCAGCTCGCTCCGCCTGGCCTCCCCCTTCGAGCGCTCGGCGACCGCAGTCGGATCGACGAGACTCGACATATCCGGCTGGATATTCTGTCGCTGGGCAAACACAACGTCGGGAACGGTAGAGAAATAAACGACTACCAGTAAGAATGGGGCGGCGAGCCAGGTGGTGCTTCTCATAATGGATGGTGGGACAGCAGGTAAAAATCGGGCCAGACTGAATATGGTTCAGTGGAGCATAATTTTGCGAAACACGATTTGGCGAAACACGATTTTGCGAAATATGCTCCCGCTAAACTACGAACCGGCAGCTTTCAGAACATCCGCGAAGGTGTTCTCGGGCACATTCTGCCCGGAAACAAAAATAACAACCGGATCATCGGCGAACGAGATATCCCTTTTCAGACAGGCTGCGATTCCAACTCCAGAACTGCCCTCGATGACGTATCCGTGAGTCGAATACATCCATCGCATGGCCGCCGCAATTTCGTTTTCACTGACCAGCGAAACGCGGTCAACGCGGTTTCTGAGTATTCGAAATGTCTCTTTTCCAAAGCCTCCTTCCAGGCCGCTCGCCAGTGTCTGAAAGGCCGGAAGTTCTGTAACGGCACGGCCGCGATCCATAGACATCTGAAACGCGGGTGCTTTTTCATGCTGGCACAAAGTGACAAGGGCATCGTCATATTCGTCCTTCATTTTAAACGAAAATCCTGCACTGTGACCTCCACCCCCCGCCGGCATGATAAATGCCCGGGCGTCTGGTACCTGGGAAATGACCTCGACGGCGACCGATCCCCCATTTCCAGCCATAATCAGCGCATCGTCAAACGCACTCACAAATGGAATTTCCAGAAGATCAGACTGTTCGCGCGCCCATTTCTCTGTTTCGTCATACCCGATATACGAAGAAAGACGAACGTCAGCTCCCATGGCGACCATGGCCTTATGTTTTTCCGGATCTACGCTGCCTGGAACGAATATTGTGGCCTGCATACCGAGTTTTTCGGCCGCATAGGCCAGGCCTTTCCCGTGGTTGCCTGCCGAACAGGTGGCAATCCTCTCGATTCCTTCTCGGCGAAGTGTATGAAGGGCAAACAGGGCACCCCGGACCTTGAAACTGCCCGTGATCTGAAGATTCTCAAGTTTCAGATATACCTCGACGCCCAGTTTATCCGACAGCGGTGCGGAAAGTTCGGCGGGGGTTTCGTGAACGCGACCCCTCAGAAAGATTGCTGCCTCATCGATCAGATCGAGCGTTAATTCACGATCATTCATTCAGAACTCTCACTTTCAGGACTCTCACTTTATACAATTTCTGCCACAGATCCGCTTTAATCCAACGCCACCTGCCATCCAATAGCGCCTTTTCACTTTACACCAACACCGGCCGTCCAATAGCACCTTTACACCAACGCCGCCGCTACACCAACAGCGCTGTCGCATACATGATCACCACCCCGACCGCGACACCCGCAATTTCAGACCAGGCCGGGGCCCGTTTCAATGAGTCACTCCCGGATCCAGTCCCTGAGACAACCAACGGGCGCAATACAAGCCGGCTGACTTCAACGATGACCTGAAGAATCGCGCCGGCACCGATGGCAAAAAAGATAACCGCCAGCAAAGGTGTAAAAGTGAACCCCCCGAGCCAGGTTCCGATAATCGCGGGCCCTCCCGCAATCAGTGTGAGTCCAGCAAGGCGCGAGATGGCGATTCGGTCCTGCGCCATGGGAGCACCAATCCCAACTCCTTCGGTCACGTTGTGTAAAACAAATCCTACAATCAGAAAACTGCCCAGAGCAGCCTCTCCGGCGGCGATACTCGCCCCGACCGCCAGTCCTTCACCCAGATTGTGGACTCCAATTCCGATGGCGATTGCCGTTGCGACCCAGTACCTGCCGGATGGTGTGGATCGATCCCGTACACCTTTTCGATTCCCCACGGCCATCAGCGCAAGGTAACTCATCATGGCGATGACGAAAAGAAGTGGAATGGCTTTAAAGACGCCCGGCGTCTCGCCGGCGAACTCTATGGCTTCGGCGAGTGTATCGAAGAAAAGAAATATCAGCAGCCCCACGGTGAGCGACAAAACGAATCGCAATGAACCCGTCCGAAGCCCTTGTAAGAGTGGAAACCACATCAGCCCCAGACCCACCGGTACGATACCCACAAGGAAACCGATCGCAGCCAGCAGAAACCACCTTGTGCTGTCCTGTGGCGGAGAGGCAACGGCGACTTCGATGGTATGTCCAAATGTTGTACCCGTTGAAGTTAAAAGCACAATTTCATGAAGTTCGCCTTCCACCCAGTGATATGGTATCCGGACCCGGGCGCGGGCCAACCTGGATAACTCATTGCCCGGTTCTATCGTGAAAGACCAATATGCCTCATCAACAAGCACCTGTGCGATGACGACCGTCGAGTGTCCACCATTTACGATGAACAGCAGTATGCCGTCCTCATCCAGGATCACTCGCTCAACAGAAATCTCCTCCGCCGGAGGCTGACCACCCGTGAGCGCTGGAATGGGATTGAATCGACTGAACGTCAGAAGCGCCGCCGCGAGGAGCAAAAGAGGAAGAGAGATAAGGACGATTCGCTTTTGAATCGAAATTTTCTTCTGAGATAATGGTTCAGCAGGCTCCATTCCGTAATCCCTCCTCTATGCGGATCGCTCCACCGGGAGCACCTTGAAAAATCCCATCCAGCCCAGTTCAGCGAATTCACTCTGGTGTGCGTGAAACATGAAAGAGCCAGGATCGAAGCCTTCATACGAAAATTCGAGAATACCGCGCTGGCCTTGGCACTGCATCACGGTATCGATTATCCGCAACGTGGGTGTGAGCGTCGTGCCGTGATCGTAATAATCGAAAAAATTTCCGTGTAAATGAAACGAGTTTACCGGATCAAATTCCGTTGCGTTGGCGAGATACAGGCGCTGTTCCTGATCGGGTCGGATCGGAATATGTCTGGTCTGATAAGCGAATGCAACCGTATTTGCAGCATAAATCTCGTTTTCACCGTCAAAATTAGTATCGAAGCCATTCATGACCATCACCATTTCGTTGATCGCCTGGCATTCTTCATAGCGGTGATTTCGGCGCCGGGCGAGTTTGTGTTCTTCACCCGTGTATTTTTCCGGATCCGGATCTATAATGAACGCACCGTATAAGCCCTTGTGCACGTGCCGTTTCAGCGGCATGGAGTGACAGTGATAGAAGTGGCATCCGAAAGGCTTCGCATCAAACTCGTAGACGGTCTGCTGCCCCTTGTGGATCAATCCATCACCAGCCCCGGGAACGCCGTCCATATTGGCCGGATGGATTCCGTGAAAATGGATTGTGTGCGGATGATTCCCGGCATTGGTAAAAACAACCCGAACCCGGTCGCCTTCCACGCATCGAAGCGTCGGCCCGGGGACCCGATTATTGTACGTCCATGCTGCGAAAAATACACCTGGCGCTACTTCTATTTCCATGTCCGACGCGACGATCTGGAATTCACGGAGCGTCCTGCCGTCTTCCATCTCAGACGTAACACCATAGTCAAAATCATACAGGATGTCGGAGGGATCAAAACCGTTTCGCACATGATCAACTTCTCCAACGGCACCCAATAAGCCATCCGACGGGGCATTCCGACGTTGGAACTCCTGCGACGACTCCACAGTCTCCCCGGCAAAAGCCGGGAATCCAGCAAGTCCGGCCATCCCGGCCAGACCGCTTCCCCGAAGCCAGTCTCTCCTCGTCAGCCGCGACGACTTGATCCGCGATAAAAATGATCTCATGGTCTCATGGTTTCTACTGTAAACAGCGGATTCTCTTGGCCGGCATTTTCCCGACAATTGTTAAATTACATCCCGGAATACAAAATATCCATGTGGCTACAATAATATTTAGCCAAGGCTAAATTTACTGTGTTCACGATGGAGACGCCCGTAATATGGTCCCGAACATGGCCTTGTGAACATGGCCCTCACCGTGACCCCAAAGTGGCCCTCACAGTGGCCCTCAACGTGGCCCTCAAAGTGGCCCTCAACGTGGCCCCATGCGGATCGCACCGTCGAGGCGAATCACTTCTCCATTCAACATTACGTTTTCGATGATGTGCTGCACAAGCGCCGCATACTCAGACGGGCGGCCCAGGCGCGATGGAAATGGAATCTGAGCAGCCAGAGATGCCTGCAGTTCGTCCGACATCCCGCTCACCATCGGTGTTTCGAAAATTCCGGGTGCTATGGCCATTACTCGGATGCCGATGGATGAAAGGTCCCGGGCGACAGGCAGCGTCATGGCCACAATTCCACCTTTCGAAGCAGAATAAGCGACCTGACCGATCTGCCCGTCATATGCGGCAACCGACGCCGTATTGATGATGATTCCGCGCTCACCCTCGACGTCAGGCTCGTTATTCGCCATCAACTCCGCGCCGAGACGAAGCATATTGAACGTACCGATCAGATTAATCCGGATAATCCGCTCAAAACTTTCGAGGTCGTGGGCGCCTCTGCGACTGAGTGTTTTCCTTCCCAGCACCACACCGGCACAGTTCACCACCCCGTGCAACGCTCCAAAATGTTCGCCGGCAGCAGCGACAGCTGCCTTGCTCTCCGATTCACTCGATACGTCTGCCTTCACGAAAATCGCCCGGTCACCAATCTCAGCCTTCCGTTGCAGGCCCGCCTCCTCGTTTACATCTACCAGTATTACATTGGCACCCTTGGACGCAAGCAGGTCCGCCGTGCCTCCTCCGAGACCGGAGCCGGCACCGGTTATGAGAAAAGTATGATCCTGGATCTGCATGGCGATTGATTTCGTTTAATGGCTGGAAAAGTGGTATTGTCGAAGTGTAAAATTGCAAGAAACGCAGTAACGTCTGCTGTGCAAAACTACGCCGGGAGCCATTGAAGGGCTTGCGAAATCCTGCGCCGGTCGGCCAATACTGCAAACAGTGACCGCCATGCCATACAGTATCAAAGAAACATTTTATTCACTACAGGGAGAAGGATTCCATTCGGGACGGCCCGCAGTATTTCTTCGATTTTCGGGGTGCAATCTGTGGACGGGGCGCGAAACAGATCGCGGGAGTGCTGTCTGCTCGTTTTGTGATACCGAATTCGTTGGTACCAACGGCGCAGGCGGCGGAAAATTCAGTTCCGCGAACGAACTTGCAATACACGTTCGCAAGTTATGGCGCGCCAACGGCGATCCTTTCGTGGTCTGCACCGGAGGCGAGCCATTATTACAGCTTGATCCGAACCTGATTGCAGCCCTGCACGAGCAGGGGTGCGAAATCGCCGTCGAAACGAATGGCACCATTCTGCCCCCTCCCGACCTCGACTGGATTTGTGTAAGTCCCAAGGCGGGCAGCAAACTGGTAATTCGAGCCGGAGACGAGCTGAAACTGGTGTATCCTCAGATGGACGCCCCTCCTGAGCGCTTCGAGAATCTGGACTTTCAACATTTTTTCCTGCAGCCCATGGACTGTGAGCAATTTGAAGACAATACACACGCATCGCTGCAATACTGTCTGGAGAATCCGCAGTGGAAGCTCAGCCTCCAATTGCACAAACAGTTGGGAATTCCGTAGCTCCCGGTCATTTTGTATGGAAATCACACCTTCTTTCAGAACTGTTCTCACCAAATGAAATCATTGGTATCACGCGTTTTCTCGACCAGTATCACCGTCGCTTTGTTCTGCTTGTATGCTGGTTG
>JACZYD010000152.1 GCA_022571255.1 Bacteroidota bacterium | reverse complement strand
CAGAATCCATGATTGTTCGGATCGGGAATCACGCTTTTTTTTGCTGGGTCATATTCTGCGGATTTTGTTCGGTTGCATACTCGACATCATTCTATCTGCTGACGGGTGGACCTCGACGCGATCATTCTGTATATCGAAAGTGGAATGTGCGTATGGCAAAAACTCTTTTTCGGTCGACCGGAATAAAAGTTGAGACCCGTTATCTCACACGGCTGGACACGTCTCAGCCGTATATTTTCATTTCGAATCACCAGAGTTTCCTGGATATACCGATTGCAGCGTTGGCGATTCCATGTCCATATGGATATGTGGCAAAGATTGAACTGGCGCGTATCCCGTTTCTTGGTTCCGCCATAAAATATTCTCCGTCTGTCTTTGTAGATCGCTCGAATCCGAGGAAAGCGGTCGAAAGTATGCTCAAAGCGGCCGATGCGATCAGAGGCGGCACCTCGGTCGTCATGTATCCGGAAGGAGGGCGATCCTATTGCCGAACGTTGAGGCCGTTTAAAAAAGGTGCGTTTGTGTTTGCAATTCAGGCCGGCGTTCCGATTGTCCCGATTATCATAAAGGATGCCTATCGGATTCTGAACGAAAGGGAGAAATCGGCAACGAAGGGGACTGTCCATGTAATTGTCGGGAAACCCATCTCGCTGGATGGATTATCGCGCAAAGATGCCCCCGAATTGATGAATCGTGTTGCTTCGATCATGCGTCGCGAGCTTGAACCAGAAACGCCGCTCGTGTAGAATATGCCATTTTTAAAAGAAGAATCAGTACGTCCGGCGGCGTTGGCTGAGAGTCGTGTCCAACTCTCTTCTCCACCGAAGTGATTTCATCTCAGAGTAAAATGGCACAAAAAACGAAATCCAGGAGAAGGAAAAAAACAGTTTCGTCCATCGGGACATGGCAACAGATCTGGGGATCGCTGGATGAGAGGATGCAGCACGCCGTATCTGTGCTGTTTTTGATTCTGGTTTCTTTCGGCTTCTACGCGCCGATCCACTTTTCTTCCGGGCACCTGATCGCCGGAGATACGGTGCAGTGGCGTTCCATGGCGAACGACATGTTGGAGTATGAAGAGGAACACGGAGAAGCAGCACTCTGGTCGATCAACTCCTTCGGTGGTATGCCCGGTTACATGATCTCCTACCCGGTAGTTGTGCCGCAACTGGACTTCGCCGTCTCGTTCATGCGGTCGTTGATGTGGCCATCGTCTCACTTGATTCTTCTGTTTCTGGGGATGTACTGGCTGGTCTGGGCACTTGTCAAGAACAAACTCGCTGCTGTTTTTTCGTCTGTCTCGTTCGGCCTGACCACGTATTTGCCGGTGATTCTGCTCGCAGGTCACAATACAAAATTTGTCGCTCTGGCATGGGCACCCTGGTTGTTGCTGGCATTTATTCTGGTCTTGAGAAAACCGGGTCTGTTGACCGGTCTGTTTTTTGCCGTGATCGCGGCAGTCAATCTGCGTGCCGGTCATGTCCAGATTACCTATTACGTGGTTGTTATTTGCGTTGTCTGGTGGCTGGCCGAGTTGATTCGAGCCCGTCGGTCCGGCAATATCAGGCTCTTCGGTCGAGCGACCGTTGTGCTGATAGTGGCGTCAGCTGGTACATTGCTTATGCTGGCTCAACCCTACTGGGCGTTCGCGGACTTCAAACCATACACCATACGGGGGGCTTCCCCGGGAGGTGCTCCAGGGGGTTTGAGCTGGGATTACGCGATGGCCTGGAGTCAGGGGGCCGGCGAAATGTTGACGTTATTGATTGCCAATGCCTTCGGTGGCGTGGGTAGTCTCTACTGGGGCCCCAAATCATTTACAGGGGGCCCGCACTACTTCGGGGGCCTGACCATTGCCATCGCACTCTACGCGGCATTGCGGTGCAGAACCGTCGCAGTGGCGGCTCTCTGGGCGAGCGCGCTGCTGATGACGCTTTTTGCGTTGGGAGAAAACTTCCAGTTCCTGAATCGACTGGCGTTTGAATACCTGCCATTATTCGGTACAATCAGAGTCCCGGAAACGTGGCTCAGTGCGGTGTCGATGAATGTCTCCATTTTGGCCGGTATTGGCATTGCATCCCTATCATCCGGGGCGAGAACGAAGTCGGGAAAGGTCGATGCGGCGACCGGCGATGATCGCTCTCTGGCAGTGGCTTTCGGCGCTATGGGCGCAATCGTGCTGATTTTACTTCTGGCGTCTGACGTTTTCATGGAGTTCACAAGGCCCGACGAATCTGTCAGAATTTTCAGTCAACTTCGGCAGCAGGTTCCCGACATCTCCCCGGATGATCCCCGTATAGCACCGGTTATCAATCAGGAAATTGCGCGACTGCGCACCGAGAGAAAGGCCGTATTCATGATCGATACACAGCGGACACTTTTTTTTCTTGTCACGGGGTTCATTTTTCTCTTCCTGATGAGGCGGCGTAAAATTCTCCCGTGGCTCGCGACAACGGGTTTGATCCTGCTGGTTTCGTTTGATCTCGGCGGAGTGGGGCGTCGATTCATCAACGAGGGTAATCTGACAGCATCTTCCTCTGCGGCCGAGGCTGTCCGACGGTACGCATTTGATGAATACCTGATGGAAAGAGCGGATGAGGTGGGCGGAAGCGGGCGCTTCCGTGTTCTTTCACTCGAAATGGGTCGGGACCCGGGCACAAATGCGAGACCCTCGTATTTCTACGAGTCGCTGGGTGGTTACAGTGGAGCCAAGTTGCGATCGTATCAGGATTTTCTGGATCACATTTTATTCTTGGCAGACAGGTCCCGCCTTAATCCGAATGCCCTGGCCATAATGAATGTGCGATTCCTGGTCGGGCGACGCCCCGCGCCAGGGTACGAACTTGTTTTTCAGGATGATGCCACTGGTCAGACCGTTTTTGAAAACCCGACCATCCCGGATCGAGCATTTTTTGTCGGATCTGCCGAGGTGATCACATCGGCAGAAAAGATATGGGAAAGACTGCGTGATCCTGGTTTCGATCCGAGAGAGACGGTACTGTTATCCGTCGAAACCGGACTTGAAAGTTCACCCATAGACTCCACCTCAACGACGCACGTCCAACTCTTGACTCACACGAACAGGGAGATCGAGTGGCGTGTGGAGACGGACAGGCCCCGGTGGCTCGTTATTTCCGAGGTGTATTATCCGGCCGGATGGATCGCTTCGATCGACGACGAGGAAACTGCGATAGTTCGATCGAATTATCTGAATCGAGCTGTTTTTGTACCCTCCGGCACACATCAGATTCGAATGCGATTTGATCCTCCATCCCACAAGATCGGCGTCTGGGTTTCGGGTGTTTCTACGGCTCTGATTTACGGCCTGCTCCTGTTTCTTCTTTTGCAGTCGTTTTTATCGGGTCGGTTTCAGCGGGCTGATTCAGGCGTGGAAAACGGATCGGATCGGGAACGAACCGGGAGCGCAGGATGAAACGTGTACTCCTGGTATCCTACTATTTCCCGCCTTCCGGGGGCTCTGGTGTACAGAGACCTTTGAAATTCGTCAAGTATCTCCCGGATTATGGATGGGAGGCAACAATTCTGACCGTGGATCCACAATATGCAGCATATTCGGACCTGGATCCGACGATGCAGCTCGACGTCCCCGAACAGATGAGAATCATTAAAACAAAGGCGCGCGATCCTTACGCGCTTTACTCCCGTTTAATGGGGCGCAGGAAAGAAGATTCGGTGGGCGTCGGGTTCGTGGATACCCGGAAAATCGGTTCGCGTGAAAAAGTTGCCCGGTGGATACGGGGGAATATTTTTATCCCGGATGCGCGCGTGGGCTGGATACCGTTCGCTGTAAAGGCTGCCAGACAAGAGCTGAAAACAAGGTCATACGATGCTTTGTTTACCACAGGTCCTCCCCATTCAACTCATTTGATAGGTCTCAGAATTCGCCGGTCGGTGCATATCCCGTGGATTGTTGACCTGAGGGACGCCTGGCCGTCGGATTCTTATGCGCACTTGATACCCACAACAGCATTTGCCGAAGCAATTGACGGTCGTCGCAGATCAGCTGTTTTTGAAAAATCCGATCGTATCACAGCCGTCAGTAAAACAATCGCCTCGGGGGCCGCCCGTCTGACCGACACGCCGGTAAGAATTGTGGCCAACGGATTTGACGAATCAGATTTCACCACCATCCATCCTTCGTTGTCCAAAAAGTTTACCATCGTGTTCGCGGGTCATATGCCCGACGAGCAGAATCCGGAATCGCTCTGGACGGTAATTAAAAAGAAAACGGAAAACGGAGACTGGAATGAATTACATATTCATCTGGTTGGCAACATCTCCGGCGAGGTGCGTCGATCCATTGATCGTCTCGGCCTGGGACTCCGCGTAACGTTTACACCTTATGTCAGCCACTCTGAGGCGATCCGGTGGATGTGCGGGGCTTCATTACTCTTGCTGACCATTAATCGTGTTCCGAACCCCGATGGGATTATTACCGGCAAATTGTACGAATATCTCGCAAGTGGACGCCCCGTTTTGTGTATCGGACCGGAAGGCGGTGACGCTGCGGCAGTTATTCAATCAAGCAAAGCCGGGAAGACATTTGAACACGGAGACTGTGAAGGGATTGAAGACATGATTGATCGGTCCTATCGGAGCTGGTACAGTGGAAACCCCGGAGTTGGTGCCGATCTTACATCGGCCTGGCCCTACAGTCGCAAAAACCAGACAGGTCTGCTCGCCCACATTCTGGAAGAAATTTCCGTTTGAGATGAACATTACAACGGTGATAGGGGCGCGTCCTCAATTTGTAAAGGCCGCCGTTGTGAGTCGGGCGTTCAAAGAAGCAGGTATCAACGAGTTTTTGATTCATACGGGTCAGCATTATGCCCCGTCTCTTTCCGAAGTTTTTTTACCGAACTGGGTTTACCGGGCCCGGAAGTCAATCTGGAGGTTGGATCCGGCTCACACGCCACACAGACCGGTGAAGTCATGATACGTCTCGAGAACACACTCTCGATCCATGCGCGACCGGATGCACTTCTTGTATACGGAGACACCAATTCGACACTTGCTGCCGCACTGGTCGCCTCCAAACAACAAATCCCTGTAATCCACGTTGAATCAGGACTGAGATCCTTTAATCATCATATGCCGGAAGAGCTGAACCGACTTATTACGGATCGCCTTTCTTCCACCCTTTTTTGCCCGACACCCGCCTCGGTCGTTCAGTTGAATCTCGAGGGTATCTCCGACGGTGTTCACCTCTCGGGCGACGTGATGTACGAAGCGACACTGCGATATGCGGAAGATTCGTCTGATCCTTTTGAGGAGTTTTCAGATTCCGGGTTTGGCATCGTAACGGTGCACCGCGCTGACAACACAGATAACCCGGGTCAGCTGTCCGGAATAATTCGAGGACTGGGTTTGCTCGGGTACCCCTTGCTGTTTCCCGTGCATCCGCGGACGGCCATTCGCCTCCGAGGATTGACTCTCCCGGAAAATATCCACACGGTAGAACCTGTATCCTACCGGACAATGCTGTCTCTCGTACGACGGGCAGATGTCGTTATTACGGATTCCGGTGGCCTGCAGAAAGAGGCCCTCTGGCTTGGCACGCGTTGTCTGACGCTTCGTAATGAGACAGAGTGGACAGAAACATTGGGCGGCGGTTGGAACCAGCTTGTCGGATCGGATGCGGACCGGTTACTTGCAGCCGATTCCGAAAGACCCGCAGGCGCGATTCCTGAATTCGGGTTCGTTGGTGGTCAATTCGCCTCCCGGCATATCGTAGATATCCTTCTCCAGTGAAATCCTCCCGGCGCATATTGATGGTTCTCGATCACGCTTTTCCTCCGGATCTTCGCGTTGAAAACGAAGCTGCAACGCTGGTGGCCGCCGGGTTTGAAGTAGCCATTTACGCCGTTGGTGAAGACGATGGGCCCACCACAGAAGATCGCTTCGGGGTACGGATATTTCGATTCAGGCTGCCCGACCGTGTGCGCAATAAACTGCGTGGTCTTGCCGGAACGATTCCTGCCATTGAATGGGTTCTGGGAAAG
>JACZYD010000151.1 GCA_022571255.1 Bacteroidota bacterium | reverse complement strand
CTCTCCTATTGGGGGTTACTCGATGGTTCCCGTCGAGAAATCGTACCAGTTGCTGATTGCCGACGACGATCCCGGTTTCCGTGAAATGCTGCGTATTATCCTCGAACCCTGTTTCCGGCTTGTGGAAGCGGAATCGGGGGAAGAAGCGCTGGCAATCATCGAGTTTCATCCGATCCACATTGCGCTGATCGATATGAACATGCAGACGCTCACCGGTCTGGAGACGTTGCGAGGAATCAAATCTTCGAACGATCTCGTTCCCTGCATCTTGATCACGGCTGAAGTGACGGAAGAACTCGTGCGGGATGCCCATGAGGCCGATGCGTTCTCCGTTCTCTCAAAGCCGGTGACGAAGAGCGAACTGGTTCTCACCGTGCATACCGCCATGACGGATGCCTACGACGACCCTGAAGCCGTTGCAGCGTTGCTGAACTGACCTCGGGTCTCTCGGTGGTCTCCGAGCGGAACCGGTCTCTTCTTGACTCGCCGCGCCTTCCAAGTACTCAGCCGGCTCCAACGTGAGTGCACGCCCAAGCAATGCGCGGTCCCGGACGAATGTGGCGCCGCACCCCAGAGGCACGGCGAGCCATTTGTGCGGATCGACGGCTACCGAGTCGGCTTCGGTGAGACCATGGAGGAGTGGCGCGACATCGGGATCGAGCATGCCGAATCCGCCGTACGCACCATCGATGTGTAGCCAAACCCTCTCATCCCGGCAGACCTGCAAGATTTCTCCCAGCGGATCGATCGCCCCGGTATTCACCGTGCCTGAGCTGGCAATTACGGCGATCGGGGTGCACCCATCCGCCTTATCCTGGCGTATCCGCTCGCGGAGCGCTCCTACGCTCAGGCGACGGCTACTGTCCGTGGGTAGCTGGATCACGGCACGGCGGCCCAAGCCCAGAACGGCTGCGGCCCGGTTCACCACATGATGAACTTGATTGGAGGCATAGAGTCGAGGTTTCACGAGCGCCTCCAGACCATCCTGCGAGGCATCTATGCCGCGCTGTTCGCATGCCCACTGTCGGGCAGCAGCAAGGGCAATCAGATTTGCCGTTGAGCCTCCGCTGGTGAAGGTACCCTGATAGGAGATGGGGAGGCCCAGGAGCTCCTTGAGCCATTCCAGTGCAAGATGCTCCAGGAAGTTAAATGGTTGAACCCACCAGCGTTGGGCGCCAGCGATGCTTGCGCTGAACGCAGCCGCAACGGGTACAACAGTTGGCATCGTAGTTATCCAGCCAGAGAAGCCTGGGGCACCGGTGCGTAAGCCGCGAGGGATGATTACCTCCTTCAAGATCTGCAGTCTGACCTTCCCCCGTTTCAGTGGACAGTTTGTTAAGCCGCTTTCCGGGGGTTGATGGTTTGGTTTTCGAATTGTGCCGGACTCTGATATCCGAGCGTTGAATGGATTCGGTGTGGATTGTACCAGCACTCAATATAGTTGAAGATATCGGCGTGTGCCTCCTGCCGAGATCGGTATTTTCTGTGGTGTACTCGCTCGCGTTTCAGCGTCGAGAAGAACGATTCCGTTACAGCATTATCCCAGCAGTTTCCCCGTCGGCTCATGCTGCAATCAAAGCCGTGATTCTTGAGAATCTGCTGGTAGTCGTTACTGGCATACTGGCTGCCGCGATCGCTGTGAACAAGCAGCCCGGATTGCGGATTCCGCCGTCCGATGGCCATCGTCAAAGCATCGATTACAAGAGACCTTTTCATGCGTTTATCCATTGCCCAGCCGACAATCCGGCGAGAGAAAAGATCGAGCACCACAGCCAGGTACATCCACCCCTCACGTGTCCAAAGAAAGGTGATATCGCTCGTCCACACCGTGTTTGCTTGATCGACTTCAAACTGCCTGTCGAGCAGGTTTTCGGCGAGTGGCATCGCATGATCGGAATCCGTCGTAACTTTGAACTTCTTCGTCGTTTTTACACGTATTCCGTTCTCACGCATGATTCTGGCCACTCGGTTCCTGCCGCACGTCTGCCCGTCCTCTCGAAGCTTGTAGTAGATCCTCGGGCTGCCATATGTCTCTTCGCTGCGTCCGTGAATCGCCTTGATCTTCGTGAGCAGCCGAATATTGTCGTACTCCCGCACGCGCCCTTCTTGCCGTCTCCAGGCGTAATAACCACTCGCGGCTACCGAGAGCACGCGGCACAGCGTGCGCACCGTATGCTCCTTCCTCTCTTTCTCTATAAACGGATACTTCACCGAGGGCGGTCTGCAAAGTATCCCATCGCTTTTTTTAGGATCGTATTCTCCTCCTTCAAGCGGGCATTCTCCCGCTTGATCAGAACCGTTTCCGCATCACTGAGATGTCCTTTTCCGGGAAAGGCATTCTCACCCTCACGATCGAGCTCGTTCTTCCATTTGCGCACGAGGCTCGACGAGATATCGAGCTCGCGGCCCACCTGGTTGAAATTGCGAACTTCCTCCCAGCGGCGAACAGCTGCCTTGCGGAACTCCTCTGTATGATTTCTTCTTTTTTGCATTTTGACTCCATGGTTGATCCCGAAAAATAGCCTTTTCGATGTGTCCATGAAATCGGGGGAAGCTCAAGAACGTGAATAAATTTCAGGCACATGGTATACCTTTCCTACCACTCACGTTTGCTCTCGACCAGAATGAGCACGTGTCGGCTTTGGACCTGAAAAACAATCTCGTCATATGAGATGAAAAAAATCGCTCAAACGATCGTCAGATTTTACGTGGGGAAGGATCAATTTGTACCGTGGATACTCGTCTGGATACTACTGGTTATCGTCCTCGGGATGGTGTGGTTGGGGAAAGTTGATGTCATTGCGGCGTTCGGCTTAATCGGTATTATTATTGCGGCCTCCCTGTCGGCCTCGGTAAGTATATATGTTCTTACCCGGACACAGAAAAACGCGCTTCAAATGGCCGCATTAGATAAAAGGCTGCAGGCATTACAGGATGCTTACAAATTGTGGAGTGACGTTGCTCGCCATATCCATCAGGAGGATTCTTTGATTCACGCTATCGAAAAGGCGAACAATTGGTGGACAGAAAATTGTTTATACCTAGACGCAACGTCGAGAGAAAGTTTTCGAAGATCTCTTATTGCAGCTGGCAACCACAAAAATCTCCTTGAGTCCCGATCAGATCCAAATTGGAAAAAAGAAGTTGACGAAAATTGGGACATTATACGTCGTGTCCCGACAGATCTCATTGAGGCTGCATATCTACCACCACTCTCTGATCTTGAAATAGACGTGCCGAGCGCTTTTCCTTAGAGACTGTCGTTAATATTTTACGACTCAATGAAGCCCATATTACTGTTATTCCTAACCTCTGTCCTAACCAATGCGTATTGAATGCATCATAACACGATGGTATGCAACAATGTGTGTGTGATATGCAGTACCCTTCCCGAGGGTACAAATATGATTTTGATTGAACGTTAATAATATCGAAAAGCGCCTGTATCTAACAGTGTTGATGATTTGTGTGTTCAGTTGAGTTCGATTGACTTTCATTTAATTCCTGTTTTCCCTGACCTGTGTCCTAACCAAATCAATTTCGGGTGAGGACTGGCGGGGTTCGGTGGCAAATATGCGGGTTGCTCTAAAGACGTGGTCTGCGGACAAAGATGGTAAATATTTAGTCCTTCTGGGAATTGAGGCGGAGCGGCGCACGCGATATGTTTCTCTCCGCGTCAAGATCCGAAAGTCCCAATGGGACAAAAAAACAGGCTCGTTCACCATTCCATCATTCTGGAACTGAATCTGACGAGCTACCGCCTGGAGGCATCAAAAACAAAGATCGAGAAGAACATAACACAACCCTAAAAATCACCATCAACTAAACAAACCGCATGAACGAAAGACGGTAACCGAAACCGGGAAAAATGAGTGACGCCAGCAGTTTTTTGTTGACCTTGATCAACTCTCCCTGAAATCGGGGGAAGACCAAGCACAGGAACCGTATGGCGATCCCTGTAAGGGTCGGTTATCGATATTCCTCAGGAAGTTCCGCAAGGTAGTGGTACAGATCTACATTACACGAAAGCATCGTAACACCCCGAGCACGAAAATACAGATCGTTTGGATTCCTGAGCAAATATCGAACGAAAGGGTTGTTAGCGGCCGGAGCACTACCCGGTGGTGCCATAAGGCTTTCGCATTCCATACTCGGTAAAAATGTTTTCTTCACATGGATGACGAGGGAATCTGAGGGCTCGACAACGAGTCCGTAGATATCCGTGCGATACACACGAGGGTGTCCTGTGCGGAGCTGATACGTATTCGGCTCAACCTTGAGCACTAACACTCTGTCGGGGCTGGCTGTACCTATAGAATAAACCGCATTGTCGTGCTCAATGGTCTCGGTTGTACCGATTACTACATGGGCGTTGTCTGGAAGTATGAGCACCTCTCCTTTAGCCGCGAGATTGCAGGGTGCACCGAAACTGGCCCCTGCCGCGTCAATCAGTCTATATTCATCATGCGTCTCAGGACAAATGTTTTTGTATTTCAGCGTAACATATGTACCGCCCAAACTGCTTCGACCTGGCTCAATTTCATATCGTTTTTCAAAATCGGTAACGACAAGGCTCGGACCATCGACCTCGACAGTCGGATCATAATGAGCTATTAGCCGCTCGTTTCCGCAACTGGCAAGAACAGCCGTAATAAAAATACATACGCAGGCTTTTGGGGTCATTCTCGTGTTCGATAGTTCTACGGTGCCGGTCAGTTTACAGCTGCTCCGATCGATCCTGCAAGTTGGTTCCCTTCGTTTTGATCAGCATGATAGATGACGAGCTGGGTATCAAAAGGAAGACCAGCATAAGTGCTCGAGCCTGTCAGTCCGCCCCAGGCAATGCAGGTGAAGTAATCCATCGGATTACTCGTGGGAGACGTATAGCCCCGTTCTGCCGCGAAGGTGATTAGCGACATTGAGAAATAATGTCCATCTTGCATCATTAGAAAATGTTACCCAACTGAGGCTTTTGTTTCCTTCATATTCTTGGTGGTTTAAGTCCGGAACTCCGGACGATCCAGACCCGCGAGAATCAGAGAATGAGGAAACGAATGAGTTTGAGAGCAAGAAGAGAATTATGTGATTCAATAAAGGAGCGATACCGAAAGTCTCCACGAAAAGAGAAGAAGAAAATCCTGGATGAGTTCGCCTCTGCTGCCGGGTATCACCGGAAACATGCCATCAGGACGCTTGGCAGAGATTCGGTAAAAAAGAAACCAGCGGCGCTGCGTGCTCCGAGACTTTACAACAAAGATGTACAGGAGGCGCTCGTTTCTGCCTGGAAAGCCGCTAACTGCATCTGTTCTAAACGGCTCGTTCCGTATCTACGGGCGTTCGTTGAATCGCTCGAGAGACACGGGCACCTGAGTTTGGGCGCTGAAACCCGGCGACTCCTTCTCTCAATGAGCACATCCACGGCGGACCGAATCCTTTACCGAATCCGGCACGCAGGTACACCGAGGCCGTCAAAGCGAGCGCCTTCAAGCCCGACGCTGAAAAAACTTATTCCGGTGCGAACGTTTTCTGACTCCGCCGAAAACCGGCCAGGATACATTGAGGCAGACCTTGTCTGGCACTGCGGCGCATATGCCGGCGGGTCGTTCGTCAACAGTTTTGTGCTGACAGATGTTGATACCGGTTGGACAGAATGTTTCGCGCTGCTCTACAAGGACGCTGATTCCGTCATTAAAGCCTTTAAAGAGGCCCGCAAGCGATTCCCGTTCGAGATACGCGGCCTCGATACCGACAATGGACCAGAATTCATTACGTATAAACTCTTGCGAGTACTGCCGGGATGAACGCATTACGTTTACGCGTTCGAGACCCTGGAAAAAGAACGATCAGTGTTTTGTCGAGCAGAAGAACGGATTGGCGATCCGGATCGCCAGTCGTTCGCCGCCTCATCGGTTATGAACGCTTCGAGGGCGCGCGCGCCGGCGAGAGTGCTCACGGAGCTCTACAAAGTGATCCGTTTATACGTGAACTTCTTCCAGCCGTCTATGAGGCTCTTATCCAAGTCCAGGTTGGGCGCCAAGACGTATCGTACATATGACGAGC
>JACZYD010000037.1 GCA_022571255.1 Bacteroidota bacterium | reverse complement strand
CCGCGTCGCCACTCAGCAGCAACGCACCGGGTCCGGTGAACGTACTCAATTCCGTGAATGCGCCAGGACCGCCAAAGTCTAGCGTAAGATCGAGCGTTCCCGCACCGATGAAAATGGTGCCCGTAGCGAGTTCATTGTCCACATCGCCATGGAGTGTCCCACCGTTCAGGAATCTCAATGTCGCCCTGTTTGTCACGAGGCCGGAGATCGTGTTTGCCTGCGATATCGTGAATATCCCTCCTTCGACAATGATCTCAATAAACGAGTTATCGGTCTCAGGGGTAATAACCGTGTCCGTAAAAAACCCTTCTGTAATTGTACCCGTGATAACAAGATCACCGCTCAGTTTCTGAATAGTATTCACGGCGGTGGTGCTGGTACCATCGCCGTCGCCGGTAGTCGGGAATCGCAGGTCAATGTTATTCAGACTCATCAGAAAACCGTCGTGGACGATCCATGCGTCCACGCCTAAGTCGGCTAAATCACCATCGTTGCCAACGAGTACGTCATTGAAGACGGTACCTGTTGATGTGAATGATCCACCGGCCGCGTTCATCTGCAGCAACCGGTTTCCATTCGTATCAAGATCGCCAGTCGTTACAGTCGAGCCTGCTGTCATCAAAAAGTCGCCACCAGTTAGGACTGTCCCTCCAAACGCATGCGTATTGGCATCGTTTATCGTAATAGAGGCCGCTGTGAGCGTTCCAGAAAACGTAACATCAGCCGTATTCGTCGCTAGAATCGTCGTGGGTCCCGCAGTGAAACTGGTCGGAAATATCAACGTGGCTGTTCCGCCGCCCGTCATGTCAATTATTAGAGTTCCGCCGCCCAGTGTCGCCGGCACTTCGTTTCCAGCTACTATATCTATTCCAACAGTTGTGGACGTGTACGTCAGCATCGTTGGGGGTGCGTGCGTTGGTGCAGCATTGTTCGTAGCGTCACCGTCCATATCGCCGTCGACACGTTCGATCGTTGTACCAGCGGGAATATTAAACGTCGTCGGCATATCTATGGACATCGTATTGGCCGTAAGAAGCACACCGCCGCTTGCAAAGAATCCGGTTCCGGCACTACCTGCGTTTAAAAACGTCGTGTTCTCTGTGATTTCTACGACTCCGCCGCTAAGAATCACACTATTATTTAAATTAACGTTTCTAGCTTGAATGGTTAATTCGACTCCGCCTTGACCAAACACGTGCGGTCCGTTCGGGTATGTACCCGCGGCCACTTCAATTACATCACCGTCGGAAGCTTGTGTTAGCGCGAAGTCAAGAAATTGGTACGGACAGTTTGGAATGTTTGCAACGTTTGGTGAAGTACCGTTACAAGCAGCGTTACTACCGCCCGAAGAATCGACATAAATGTCTTGTGCGCTTACGTTTCCAACCACTATGGCAGAAAGCAGTATTGCAGCGGCAAATTGAGTAAAGCGCTGTAGCAGTCTCGTAATGTTCATCGACTGTGCCTCTCTAGTTTTCATCCTGAAGAACGATGTGTGATTTATAGGTAGCATATTCAGCAAAAAGCTGAGTGGATAGTTTTTGAGCCGACTTGTGACTCCACCGATTTTACGCACAGATACCGCGCACATGGATTCATGTACAGCGGTGAAAATGCTAAGTGGGGTAACGATGTCTTCAAAAAGAAATGTGTTTAGCGTATAAACGCCGTTTGACCATCATTTACGACTCGTGAACCTCCCAAGCGAGTCCTACGGTCTGGCCGATTCAAGAAGCAGTACACGTTAAACCCGGTCGGTACCCAAAGAATTTCGGGTTTTTTTTCCGACTAGCTTTTGCACGCTTCCAGTTTATCTCTCAAAGGTGCGAACGATTCGGTCCAAAAGTCAAGCGCCATCTCGAAAGAAATCGTTTTTTAACAATTGCCAACTGTCCATTTTTCTTGTGAACATGTGGCAGGCTGGAAAATCGCATACTGACTTTTTGCACAACGCTTGTTATCGGATCAGCCGGTCCCGGTCTTAAGAGCTGCGGACGGCGATAGGTCGAGATACGGCTGAAATAATTTTCTCCTCGAAACCTTTACCCGTAGAAGCGTGCAAGCCTGCCGATAAAGCATGATATCGTATTCTCACGACATCCATTATATACAGTGTACAGGAAGACCATAATTTGCCTCACAATGATACTGTCACTCGCGGCAGTCCAGGCCACTTCCGCACAAGTTTGTACCGGGTACGTAAATGCCACGGACGGGGACGATTCCAATTCCGGGACAATATTCAGCCCCCTGCGATCTTTGGAGTTTGCGTTCAATACGATGCCGACCGGTAGCATAGTGTGCATTGCAGCCGGCGAGTATTTTTCCGGGCTCGATGCCGACGGTATCGAGCTGACCGCATCCGGTAAAAATATGGAATTCGTTTTAAATGCCTTCGCGGGAGAAACAGAGGTCAGGTTTTCAGAATCCAGTTTCCGCATCGACGTCGGCACGGGTTCGATCACGTTCCGGGCGGGCAGCTCGACAAACCTGGTTTTTGGCCGTGGAATTATCAATTCCAACGCTGCCGGTGAATCGGGCCTGCTCCATTTTCTTCATACGCTTCGTTTCGTGAGCGGAATCGTCAGATTCGAGAGCCTGACACCGAGGATTGAAAACAGCGTGGGCGTACCCGGGTATATCAATCCGGATAATAACCAGAAAATCGCCCCGGCTTCCGCCGTCATTGAGCTTGGCGGCGAAGGGCTGACGGTCATTTTTGATTACGAAGCGGCAATTCGATCGTATTTGTTTTCAGGTAAGGTTGCGCCGGAAACAGGTGCCAACCTGCCGTCTGACCTCCTGGACAGCAGCCGTCTGGTATTTGATTCGGAGTCCGATCTGGTCTCGGGATCTCCACTGAATCTCGCGAACGGGTCCGCACGGTTTCTGGGAACCGGGAGCGTGTCGTTTGTGCAGGATGTACGCCTCAATGTAGAGGCAGGCAAGGTAGATATAGCCGGCAACGCGGGCCCGGTCGACTTTCGTTCGACGCTTTTACTTGTTGGTGAGTCGAACGATCGTGAAATCATTCAACATGCCGGAAGCGGCATTTTATCAATTTCCAGACTTGCACTGGAAGCGACATCGGTCGGCGGCGACCGGGAAATCACGGTCCGCATCCTGTCCACGGGTACGCTGCGCATCGAAACGTTTGCTGCGACCCCGTCCGCCGGTGGATTTTCGCTTCTACTGAACATCATCAATGATGCCGGAGTGCTGGATCTCGGAAACGACACCATCGCACAGCAACTTCCCGGGTTCATATCCAATACCGGATTTTTCAATCTGCGTGGATCTCTGAACCTCGGACAGAACTTTGCCGGTCTGGCGCTTCAAAATGGAGGCACGATCAAGCTCAATGGCTTTGATCTTTCGCTGTTGTCGAGCGCGTCCCTGATCAACAATGGAGTGATCAGGTCTCCCGGCCAGGTCATATTGGCTGGTCCGACGACGATAACCGGCACCGGTGAATGGCCTCTTCTGCTCGTAACGGATTTGCTGCAGGTATCCGGAAACAGCACGTACACCGACGATATTTCTCTTTCAGGATCGGGGCGGCTCGTGGTGTCCGCCAATACCAGACTGGAAATCGATAATGATCTTCTGGCGTCTTCCGGCGCAATCGTTACGCTGAATGAGAATTCAAGGATCTCTGTTACCCGTGATATCAGTCTGATCGATGTGGAAATCGTTTTGCGTCCGGACACCGAACTGGCGTTGGGTAGGAATCTGGACGTCGGCTCGTCGCTTTTTACCGATCGGAGTGGAATTATCCGGTTTACCGGACAGATTTCTCAACAGCTTAGCGCGGCACCGGAAAGCGTTTTACCCGCATTGCAGATAAATCAGTCCACTGTTCATCTGCCGCCGGTGGCAGGAACAGGAATGATTTCCGTTCTGGGTGGAGTGTTGATCCACACAGGTCAAGCCGGGCCACTTTCTGTCGGTGGAATATCCATCGCGAATGGATCATTGTCTCTGGCTGCCAATCCATTGATTATTACGGATCCGATACACCTGAATGGAGGGAGTATTTTTCTGGGCGACGCGGCGGAGGTTCAGCTGACGGGCGACCTGATCTGGAACGCTGGATCTTTAACACTTCCCACATCGGGCCTGTCTTTTTCAGGAGGAACCGAACAGCTTTTCAGCATTGCATCACCACAATTCATTCCAGGCCTTTCCGTTTCCGGCACGCTGACCCGCGTGATCATCGACGGCTCGGTGGAACTGGATTCCACCCTTGATCTCAAAGAAGGACGAATCATTCTTGAAGCCGGGAGCACGTTGTCGGTACGGGGCGATGTGCTCCGGAGCACAGGGCTTCTCGTCGGACCACCCGAATCTACTCTCAGGCTGTCAGGAACGTCTGTTCAGACGATCTCCGGCTTCAGCAGCACCGTGCTCCCGTCTTTGATTCTGGAGGCTGGGATCGTCCTGATACCGGATAATCTGTCTGTTTCGGGAGACTTGAGTGTGCTGTCAGGAGCCATGGTCCTACAGGCCGGGAGCACCATAATGATTGAACAATCCCTCGTCGTTGATGGTGGAACTGTCACTCTCGAAACCGACAGTGCAATCCGTGTCACGAACGACGTGTTGTTCTCGTCGGGCAGATTCGAAACACGTTCGGGGACAACTCTTACTGTCGGCGGAGATCTTGTCCGAACGGAGGCTGTAATTGACATGGTTGAAACCGCCCTGGTTTTCAATGGACGCCGAAATCAAATCGTGAGTACCAATGCTCAGCTTGACATAAAATCTCTTTCCGTAACCGGCGCAGGTACCAGGGTCGATCTGCTCGGAACGGATCATTATATCGTGAAACAAAATATAGATATTTCCACCGGTGCGGAACTCTCGACGGGTACGACTACCATACAGCTGACCGGAGATTTCCCGGGAGCCGGGCTTTCGGTTGAAGGTGTCCTGTCAGGATCAAAAGATGGGGTGATCGTATCCGGACCTGCCGACGGCACCGTTCAGTTTACTCTTTCCGGCAGCGGAATTTTCGGCCCGTTAACGGTAGACCTCGACGATGAAAACGGAGTTATCACCGGCTCTGGTGCTTCGACCGAGTTTGTATTTTCCGGCCCGGTGCGATTTCTCCGTGGTGGAATCGATGTTGCCGGACGCGCAGTACGGCTCTCCGCCGCTGTCGTTTTTCCTTCTCTTGAGCGAAATATCACCAGCTCGGTACAGGATCCCGAGCAGCTCGTCGGAGGCTGGTTTACAGATTCGACAGGCCCGCTCATTTTTAATCCGGACGAAACACCCTATGACCTGATTTATAGCGGTGAATTATCTCTCATTTACCTCCCGAATGGGGAATTCCCACCGGATCAGATTCGCAATGTTACCATTAACGCGGTCGACATCGTGAATTCCCCCGCCGTGTTTGGCGTAATGTTGCCCCATTCTGTCTCGGTCAGCGGAGATATACGGATTGCGGAAGGTGCTCTTCTGCGTCTGGATCAATTCGATATTACCGCAACGTCGGCACAGAAAGAACATCAAATCGACGGTACGATTTCGGGAGCGGGATCTTTTCATGTTCGAGGGGACGCCTCGTCTGTTTTCAGCCCTGCACGGTCTGGAATGGTTGAAACGCTTATCATCTCGAATCCGGCTCCCCTGCTCCCGGTTCTGATTCAGGATATCAGCGGCCTCCGGAGCCTGGATATCGTCGGAGGCGGTGCCCGCATTTCCGGTACCGGATTGTCAGCGAATCCGTTTCACGTAACGGGCAGGATCTCAGTCACCAATGGCACTCTTTTTCTGGACCATCCAACCCGTGTCGGGACAACCCAGACTGCCGGGCAAGTCTCTTTATCAGCAGGATCACTTCGCTTCAAACCATCTGCGAATCTTATAATGGGACCCGGATCGCTGTGGGAAGCAGATGAAAACAGTTCTGTAGTTGTCGATGACCTGCCTTCAGGCACTGGCAAATCTGCAATCGTTGACGGATTTATTGTCTTCGAGGGTGGCGGACAACTCAATTCAGCCGTCTCGATTCCACGTATTCGGCTAGAAGCGAATTCCTCCGGAACAGGGTCAGACGACCTTCTTTTTGCCTCGGATGTGACTGTCACTGATATTTTCGAACTCATTGCGGGCGACGTGATTCTGGGTGAATATGATCTTCTTTTCGAGGGATCTTTATTCAGAAAAGAAGATAATTCGGCGCCTCTGGACGGGGGCAGCGATGCGTTCTACGGTGATTTTGAAAAAGATGCAGGGCGGGTTGTTTTCACACAGGCGTCGACGCTGGAACTCAATTCGGATTTGCAGTTTTTCTCAGCCCGACTTCAGATCGCCGCAGATCCGGATGACGAAATCAACATAGTCTCTCCCGCTGATTCGCCGTTCAAGATCATTCTTTTCGACCGCCCCTTTGTGATGCAAAGCGGCAGTTTGAATATCGGTCTTAACGATATTGTGTTAAAAGCCGCCTTCAGCCCGGCGTTTATCGCCAGCGGCGGTACAATTATCGCATCTTCGCTTCCTGTCCTTCCGGCCCGGAGGTCCTCTGCCCACAACGACCCTTCGCTCTTCCCGTACGACGACAGCAGATACGGTGAAATTATCCTTGGAGGCTCAGGATCCTCGTCCGTTCAACTTACGGGCACCGTTACGGTACCCAATTTCACCGTGGACGGTACGGTCAGTCTCGATGGCGTTTCGGGTCAGTTACGCGTAAGCAGCAGACTCTCCTATGGACGGGCAGGCGCGACACTTCTAACGGGTTCAGACGGCCGCGTACGTATCGGTGACGGCGCTGTGATTCTTCGCCGAGGCAGCGGTACAATTTCTCATCCTCTCACTTTTGAGGGAGAAGTTGATCTTTTCTACGATCTGGATGACGGGTCAGTGAGCGGAGTCAACTCGGAGTTCGGACCCGCCGTATTGCAGACTTCTCTGGAACTCCCGGGTATTGTACGAAACCTCGGAATCATGGCGGGCCACGTCAATGGAGTATCCAATGGGATTGACCTGTCTGCTCCCCTTTCCATTACGGGAACCCTTTCGCTGTTCAGCGGCCAACTAATCACAGATCCGGAAGAGATCACGCTCGTGGCGGGAAGTCGCTTGATTCTGGATGAAGTGGACGAAGACTCTCCTGCGGTCCTGGGTCCCGGATCACTGGCATCAAGCGGATTGACAGACCTGACTTATACGATCCGGTTTTCCGACCTGTCTTCCTCTGATGCGCTCATACCGAACGAGGGGACTGACATCGATTCTCTGGTGATAGAACTGGGCGAAGATGGCCTGATCAATCCCGTAGAGTTTGTGTTGCACCGGAATATTTCAACAGTCACCATGCGAAGCCTCGCCCCTGTTCAGGGGTCGTCAATCAATCTTGCAGGAAACACGATTACCACAGCAGGTGACATGAATATCATGGGCGGCTTTTTGCACAGCGGTCCGCTGGCCCGATTGCTTGTCGGAGGCGACTTTGTGTTAGGCCCGGATGCCCGGGTACATGGTGCCGTTTCTGCTGACATAGCCGGAACCGCACATATTGGTGGACTTTACGAGGGGCTGGAGCTTAGAATTGGCGGCGACCTGAATGTTTCAAGTCCCTTGGGTCCCTCCCTGAATGTCATATTTTCAGGGTCACAGCAGCGACTTTTTGCCGGAACTGATCTTTCCATTGCCACGCTGGAAATCAATCAGAAAACCATCGGCGAACAGTTGCCGACGCTGATAATCGACTCGAATCTCCCTTCGATCACTCTTTCTGTTTTAAATAACCTTCTGTTGCGCAATGGAATAATTATAACTGGCACCAACGATATTCTCCTTGCGGGTGCCGCAGCCGGTTTTACACGAGACGTCAATATCGGAGATGAAAGCCATGTTCTCGGAATGATTTCGCTGAATGCACCCGACAACAGCACATCGACATTTATTTTCCCGGTTGGAGACTTGCGGCGATATCGCCCGCTTTCTCTGACGTTTTCTGATCCGTTACTGAGTAAAACGTTGCTGTCTGTTGTTCATCAGGGCTCTACGCCGGTCGGAATAGAGGGATTGCCCGTGGAATTCTCGGACGGGAATATCGTGCGGGGGCTGGCTGCATATTCGTGGACGCTCTTCAGCTCCGTTAATTTTGCACAGTCGCAACCAGTTGACATTCGCGCAATAGTAGAACAGACGGGCCAGACTCCTTCCGCTCACCGACTCATCGGACGTGATTTTGCCAATATTTCCAACGACTGGAGAGAACTGGCGCCTGAAAACACCGTCGAGCTTGAGCCAGGTATGCTTGTACTTGAGACAAAATCAGTGCGGGGTGCTCTGTCTCCGGCAGGCCTTGAATTGAGCGTTGGAGTGCCAGAAAGCGCAGCGTTTGATTCCCGATTTCAATTTGTGCACGGTGATGTGGAGCAAGATAATACAACGGTTTCACTCGTAATTGACGGACAACTCGTTTTTTCTTCGATCAACTTCAACAATGCTACACGCTCGGTCACCATATCACTGTCCTCCACACTGGAAAATAAAATAATTTCCGTTTTTGATTCCGGATCTGGTGAAGCTGTCACGGAAGCCGTCGTCCAGTTTGCAGACGGATCGGGGATTTTCACGGCGCTCCTTTCAGACGGGTCAGCACAGAGCACGCTTGCCGGACGGACATTCTCTCTTGATCCGCCTTCTCCCGGATCGGTAGCGATCCAGCCTGTAAATGGAAGCGCGGATCTCGACATGGCGCGACTCCGGGACGAACAGCAAAACCTGATTCTGGGTCCGGTAGAACCAGGAACCATCGGTGAGGAGATGGAATTACTGGCCACGAATCAGCTGTTGACTCTCACGTCCGGTGAAATCGAGACGTTCGTAGACAGCTACCAGTTTGATTTTTCCCCGTTTGAAGGTCAACACGCTCATCTGTTGTATTCCGGAAACAACCCGGGCGTGGAAACCTCCTCTCTCACGGCACAGCTCATCCTGCCCGACGGATCGGTGTTTCCGCTGAGAATCGTCACCGGAATTGATGACTTCTCTTCGGGACCAATCATTCCGGAAGGACTGGCTCTTCATCAGAATTATCCGAATCCGTTCAGTCAGCGTACAACCCTTCGGTTTGATCTCTCAGAAATTGCTGATGTCCGCGTCGTTGTTTATGATATACTCGGCCGCATTGTCTCGACAATTGAGGCGGGCCTTTTGCCGGCAGCGGCAGGGCTGACTGTTTCTTTCGACGGAAGTCATCTTGCATCCGGTCTGTATCTATACCGTCTGGAGGCTCGAAGCCAATCGACTCGGCGGGTGAAAACCGGAAAGATGCTCCTGGTCCGGTAAGTTGCATTTTACAGACCGTTTCGGATCGCTCTCCGGTAACGCTCTCCGGAAATGGTTTCGGATCGCTCTCACGTAACGCTCTCCGGAAATGGTTTCAGAAAACGCTGTCAAAGTCGCTGAATAAGTGTCCATCAGGCACGAGGATACGTGGAAACAGACGATTCCAGGAACAGGGAACTGGTCGCATCAAACTTTTTCTCTTTGATGACCACCTGTTCACGATCTACCGTGATCTGGTTGTAAAAGTTTGCAGACGGATCTGAACCGCGACCCCTGTCACTGGTTGATGTGCCCGCCGTACAGATAATGAGGGAACGGCCCTGACTGATATTTTCCAGATGTGCCACGTGGGAAATATGCAGATGCCCGCACAGAATCATTCCGACCTTCTGATCGGCCGCGCAAAGCAGTGTTTCTCGGGCTCCATGAGCAATATCATGATCGAGAATTGCATCGAGTTGTGTCAGATGATGGTGTACGACAAGGATCCGAAACGAAGAGTCAGCGACGGAAGAAAAAAACGAACTCATCTGTTCGCGATCACTCAGAGCGATACGGCCACCCTGTACGGTCATCCCGAATGCGGAATTGATACCGAGAACTGCTAAATCAGCCCAGCGTACGGTAGGGTTCAGTTTCTGCGAAATCCACTTCCTGTATCTCCTGAGTGGATCCCGCAGTCGAAGCACCGGGCGCCACCACGGATATACATCGTGATTACCCGGAACCGCGAGCCATGGAATCTCGAGTCTGGTTAGAAAAGCGGCAGCGTCCCGATATTGCGACGGGAATGCTCGCTGAGTCAGGTCTCCGCTGACGACGACGAGGTCCAGGTCTGAACGATGCATATCATCGCACAGGGCATCGACAATTCCCGGGTCTGCGATCCTCCCGAAATGCAGGTCCGATATGTGCGCAATCCGGATGGGAAGTCGAGGTCCAGATTCAGGCGCACGTTGATCGAACGATGACATCAAGCCCTGTTTACAGTTCTCAGAGGAGCATTGATAACGGATCTTCAAGATATTGCCTGACTGACGCCAGAAAACGAGCCCCCGCAGCACCATCTACCACACGGTGATCACACGAAAGAGTAACCTTCATTCTTTTACCCGCTACCACCTGTCCGTTCTCCACTACCGGTGTGTCTCGCACTGCTCCAATGGCCAGAATGCATGCATTCGGGGGATTGATGATGGCTGTAAACTCATCGATGCCAAACATCCCGAGATTGCTCGTCGTAAATGTAGACCCGGAATATTCTTCCGGCTGCAGTTCTTTTTTGCGCGCACGAGCAGCCAGCTCACGGGTCTCCGCAGCAATCTGGCCCAGACTCTTGGCATCCGCATTCCTTATTATCGGTGTGATCAATCCTTCGTCGATGGCCACTGCAATCGCCACATCGATATTGTCATGGAATCGTATTTCGCCCTCTTCCTCGAGATAGGATGCGTTCACCCATTTGTTATCTCTGAGCGCCAGTGCACATGACTTGGTCACCAGATCATTGAATGACACTTTTTGCTGCTCTCGCCTTGCGGCAAGTTCGTTGAGTTGGATTCGCGCTGCCACAGCCTTGCGCATGTCAAAATCAGCAGTCAAATAGAAGTGCGGTGACTTAAATTTGCTTTCAGCAAGACGACGGGCAATTGCCTTGCGCATCTGGGAAAGCGGAAGAGAAGTATAAGAATCAGAGCCGGCAGGCAGATCGGTTCGCCCACGCTTCGGCGCAAACACCGGTTCGGTCTTCATCGGCGCGGGCACATAGGACTCAATATCCCTCTTGACTATCCGACCTTCCGGTCCTGATCCTCGAACCGATTCCATATCGATCCCTCGTTCTGACGCGAGTCGCCGAGCCAGCGGCGACGCCTTGACACGGGACCCGGACATGGACTTCTCGGACATGGACCTCTCAGACATGGACCTCTCAGACATGGACCTCCCAGACATGGACTTCTCCGACGTCGACTTCTCAGAAATATTCCTTCCGGAACTTGAGGGCGGAAGGATCTTTGCTTCGCCACCGCTCTGCACGAGCGCAGAGATTTCTTCAACAGTTTCTGCGGGAGTTGCTGCCGGGGCTCCAGCAGCACCCGCCTTGCTGCTTTTATTGTCCGCCTGGTCGTCAGACGATGTGTGCCCTGAATCCCGAGCCGATCCATTGTTCCCAGTTGAATACTCGGCCAGAAGAGAGCTGATATCCTCTCCCTCATCGCCCAGTACAGCAATCAATCCGCCGATAGAGACCGAGTCGCCCTCGCCGACAACCCGCTTCAGAAGAAAACCGTCGTCATAAATCTCCAGATCCATGGTGGCCTTGTCGGTCTCTACCTGGGCGATGATGTCACCCGCCGAGACTTTTTGCCCTTCTTCAGCCAGCCAGGCAACGACGACACCCTCCTCCATCGTGTCGCTCAATTTGGGCATTTCTATCGGAATAGCCATGTTCAGTCAATCAGATTTCTTAAAGCCAATTTATTCAACCATCTCCTGTTCAACGTCAGGTCACATACATCGCGCGCAGGCACGCCTGATACGCATCCTCTTCGCTCGGCATGTAATGGTCCATCAGATTCTTGGCGAACGGAGCCGGTGTGTCTTTTGCGGTAACCCGAATCACAGGAGAATCAAGGTGGTCAAACACCCTTTCCTGAATCTGATACGCCACCTCTGACGAAATACTTGCGAAAGGATTGGACTCATCCATAATCACACAGCGATTCGTTTTCCGGACAGATTCCGTCACCGTGTTTATGTCAAGAGGCCGAATTGTACGCAGATCGATGACCTCAGGATCATATCCGGCTTCTACCAGACGATCCGCCACATTCATTGCCCGCCAGTATACGTTTCCATGAGCAACAATCGTGATATCCTTCCCTTCTCGTGCGATGCGGGCCTTTCCGATCGGAATAATATAGTCTTTGTCGTCGGATACCTCGCCCTTCATCCCGTACAGCACTTCACTTTCCAAGAATACTACCGGATTATCGTCGCGAATGGAAGCCTTGAGCAGACCCTTCGCGTCGTCCGGATTTGACGGCGCAACAACCTTCAGCCCAGGGACGGTCGCATATATCGATTCAACGGACGTGTTGTGAGTGGCCGCGAGTTGTCCCGCCGCCCCGTTCGCGCCGCGAAATACAATCGGCACTTTAAACTGTCCTCCTGACATATATCTGATCTTGGCCGCATTGTTCAGAATCTGATCGATGGCCACAAACGAGAAGTTCCAGGTCATGAATTCAATGATGGGACGAAGACCATTCATCGCTGCACCAACGCCCAGTCCGGAAAATCCGCTTTCAGAAATCGGTGTGTCAATTACCCGTTCCGGACCGAATTGGTCGAGCATGCCTTCACTGACCTTATAAGCTCCGTTATACTGGGCGACTTCTTCACCCATCAGAAAAATTGTGTCGTCTCTCTCCATCTCTTCGGTCATGGCCGCACGGAGGGCTTCTCTGAATTGTAATACTGCCATAAATTTCTGAAGTCTTTAAAAATGGCGGAGTCACTGTGTCCGTATGGTTTTGTGCCTCCGGATACAGTTCTATCCAGGGTCTATGCCAAAAACGGGTAGTCGTTTTCTTCATAAACATTTTCGAAAATCTTTTCCAGGTCAGGTGTCTCGCTGTTTTCTGCAAAATCAACGGCAGCCTTTACCTCCTTTTTCACAGACGTGTCGACCAGATCAAGCGCATCGTTATCTGCGAGACCCTCGTCAATGACATACGCCTTCATTCGGATTATCGGATCATCTTCTTTCTTTTGATCCAATTCCTCCTTGGTACGATATTTCTGAGGATCACTCACCGAATGACCCAGATACCGGTAGGTTTTTATCTCAAGCAGAGAAGGTTGAAACTCTCTGGCCATCGCGATATGATCCTGCAGAGCCTTACACACACTGAGTGCATCCATCCCGTCTACCTGCGATGCCGGGATATCGTATCCGACAGAGAGATGGGTAAACTCGGTGTGACCAAATGCCCTGTGCGTTGCGGTACCCATCGCATATTCGTTGTTTTCGATAATGAAAATGATGGGCAACTTCAATAAAGAAGCGAGATTCATGGCCTCGTGGATCCCCCCCTGTCCCACGGCGCCATCACCATAAAAAGCAAGGCACACGCCGCCGTCGCCTTTATACTTGTGAGCGAAGGCAATCCCGCCGCCAACCGGAACGTGAGCTCCTACGATACCGTGGCCTCCAAATAACCGTTTCTCCCTGGAAAAAAAGTGCATGGATCCACCTTTGCCCTTCGAACATCCGTCTGTCTTGCCGAACAATTCGGCCATACATTCATCCGCAGACATCCCGAGCGCCAGGGCGATGCCGTGGTCGCGGTAGGCCGTAATCACCGAATCTTTGCCAATCTCTATCGCGGCCGCGGTTCCTGCTGAAACGGCCTCCTGACCTATATAGAGGTGCAGAAATCCTCCGATTTTCTGCTTGCCGTACATCTGATTTGCCCGCTGTTCGAAACGACGCTGCAAAAGCATGGTGTGGTAAATTCCCAGCACGGTTTCGTCGGTCAACCCGAGATCACGGTGATTGTAAGAGCCGGCGGGGTAACCCGGAAAAGAAACCGAAATGTCAACAGGTTTAACCACCGAGTGCTTTTCGAGGGATTCAAGGGCACTCCCGGCAGAACCGTTCGTTGAGGCAGTCGAAGATTTTGATTTTGCTCGTTTTCGCTGGACCACTTTAGCTCTCCGTTCAACAATTAATACAGCCACGTAAAGTACGTATTCCCTGATCGTGCTGCATCAGTTATTCAGATCTTAACACTTATGAAGCGTATCTTTGGATTCTGCCGGTCGTACCACGTGTATTCTGGACCAGTGGTTATATTGTTGTGTAACACTTTCTGCCGTCAACGTACGAAAATACCTGCGTGGAACACCCGAAGACGAACGTAACAAGTTCGAAACTCGATATTGACGCTCTCCTCGCCGGGAGTCCTGATGAGTTCGAAAAACTCGTCAGACAGGAGAGTGCAAGACTGTTCCGCATAATAGCCCGTTTGATTGGCAACGATATTGAGGCAGAAAGCGTGTTGCAAGAGACGTATTTGCAAGCATTCCTGCGCCTGCACACCTTCAGGCGCGAATCCAAATTTACGACCTGGTTGTATGCCATTGGCATCAACCTGGCAAGGGCGCAGAAAAGAAAACTGAGCAGAACGGTTCCGCTGGACGATCAGGACATCGAGCGGATGCAGCCTGCGTTTTCCCGCGGGATGTATCGCGACAAACCGGAATCCTGGGACCCGCAAAAAATTGCATTAAAAAACGAAAGAAAGAAACTGGTCCATGAAGCCATAGATCTGTTACCGCCGGACTATCGGACCGTGCTGCTGCTTCGGGACATTGAAGAGAACAACACAGACGATGTCGCGCTGATGCTCGAAATCAGCAGTGGTGCAGTAAGGGTGCGCCTTCACAGGGCCCGGCAAGCTCTCAAGAAATTGCTTGATCCTCATTTTAGTTAACAGAAGATTATTTCTTCTACTCTGATTCTCAGCGAATGAATCCACTGGTATGGATATCTAATAAATTGATGCGCAGGCCGTCCTGCGAAGAAGTGAATCGCTTTCTCGTCGAGTATGTCGAAGGCCTGCTCGAGGGGGAGACACGTGACAAATTCGAAGCTCATATCAAGAGTTGCAAATGCTGCGGTCCTTATCTGGACGACTATCGGACAACAATCAAGATGGCAAAAACGAGTTATGATGTCGAAGTACCCGAGGCTCTCATAGACCATACCCTTGAGTTTCTCAGAGTTCGGATGAACGATGCCTGATTCGGCGGATCGACTTTCATCATGCCTGGTAATTATACCGACGTTCAACGAAGCCGCCAATATCGGAGAGGTCCTCGAAAGGGTGATCGGTCTTTCCGAATCATTCAATATCCTTGTTATAGATGACGCATCGCCCGACGGAACGGCAGCAATTGTTTCGTCCTGGATCGATCGCTTTCCCGAGCGCATCCATATGTTCGAACGCGAGGAGAAGCTGGGATTAGGAACGGCTTACCTCACCGGATATCGATTTGCACTGGAAAAGGGTTATGAAATCGTGTGTGAAATGGATGCTGATCTGTCTCACAATCCGGATGATCTGCCAGCGTTGATTCAGCCCATTCATGACGACAGGGCAGATCTGGTTGTCGGTTCGCGCTATATCAAGGGGGTGCGCGTAATAAACTGGCCGCTCTCTCGTCTCATACTCTCGTATGGCGCTGGAATCTATACACGATTGATCACTCGCCTGCCAATTTCTGATGTGACCGCAGGATTCAAGGCCATCCATAGCCGTGTCCTCGAATCCATTGCCCTGGACCAGATTCGATCCAACGGTTATTCCTTTCAAATTGAGATAAAATATCGGGCTTGGAAAAAAGGATTTCGCCTTCTCGAAGTCCCCATCATATTCACCGAACGCACGGAGGGACAATCCAAGATGAGTAAAGCTATCGTAAGAGAGGCGGCGTTCAAGGTATGGGAACTCCGAATTCGGACTATTTTCGGAAAACTATAACTATATAGTCCTCTGCTTATGAGGTTATTTACCTAACTATATCCCCACATATATACCAGTTTATGTACACACATTTAAAACCACCATCCATCGGGCAATCTATTACTCGTTCGGAAGGCGACCTCGTCGTTCCAGATACACCAATCATTCCGTTCATTGAGGGCGACGGAACCGGTCCGGACATATGGTATGCCACAAATCGGGTTCTGGACAGTGCCGTAAGGATTGCATACGGAGACTCCAGGAAAATAGAGTGGTTCGAAATCTATGCCGGTGAAAAGGCTTTTGACCTGACCGGCGAATGGCTTCCTGAAGACACACTGAAGGCTATAACCAACCATATCGTGGCTATCAAAGGCCCTCTTACGACACCGATTGGAGGAGGTATCCGTTCTCTGAACGTATCTCTCCGACAGGAGCTTGATTTATATGCATGCGTTCGTCCGGTGAGATATTTCGACGGTGTTCCGTCCCCCGTGAAACATCCTGAAAAAGTGGACATGATTATTTTCCGAGAAAACTCGGAAGATATTTATGCCGGAATCGAATACGAGCAAGGATCAGACGACGTTCGTAAACTGATCGATTTTCTCCAGAATGAACTCGGTGTTTCGACTATTCGCTTCCCCGAAACCACCGGAATCGGCATTAAACCGATATCCATTGAGGGCACACGTCGACTTGTAAGAGCCGCCATCCAGCACGCCATTGACCATAATCGTAAAAGTGTGACCCTGGTGCACAAGGGAAATATCATGAAGTTCACGGAGGGTGCATTCAGAGACTGGGGGTATGAACTCGCCAAAGAAGAATTTGGTGCGGAAGAACTTGACGGAGGTCCCTGGAGTCGACTCCCCAATGGAATCATCATCAAGGATGTAATCACCGATGCGTTTCTGCAGCAAATCCTGACTCGGCCGGAAGAATACGAGGTCATCGCAACGCTGAATCTGAACGGTGATTATATCTCCGATGCCCTGGCCGCCGAGGTAGGGGGAATCGGTATTGCACCTGGCGCCAATATCAATTACAAGACCGGCCTGGCGCTCTTTGAAGCGACCCACGGGACCGCGCCCAAATACGCGGGCCTTGATAAGGTCAATCCCGGATCTCTTATTTTATCCGGCGAGATGATGTTCCGTTATTTGGGATGGAACGAGGCGGCGGACGTTGTCATTTCGGCGCTGAAACGTACGATCGCGCAGAAACGCGTTACCTATGATTTTGAACGCCAGATGGAAGATGCCACTCTGCTGAAATGCAGTGAATTCGGCGACGCTCTCGTCGAAAACATGGAGAGCTCACGCGCTTGACGGTGCGATCCGATCAAAAAGATCATCGTAATCTTCTATATGTCGGCTCCATTCCAGATGTTGTGATATTCCTTTCAGCGTTGACAGAGGCAGAGGTCTTTCATCGCCGGAGAGAATATTGCACATGATCGAAAAGAGTTCGTCTTCACTGTCGTAGAGAATCGGCGCGTGTAATAAAGGCCTGTGAAGTGATTCCGGGATCAATTCCGGATAGGACAATCGATTCGGAAGAAGCGGATGGCACCCACAGTGGATAGCTTCCAGGATAGAGATCCCGAAAAATTCGTGTATCGAAGTCGACACAACCAGATCCGATCGATGTAATAATTTGCTGTATTCCGCGAAATCTTCCGCGTACCCGTAGTGCAGAATCCTGTTTGCATATCGCTCGAACGCCCGTTCGAATTCTTTCGGCTGAACCTCAAAATGTTCACCCGCCAGAATCAAGCGGAATGACATCCCGATGTCATCCAGACGATTCATGAGGCGAAAAAAGGCGTCCGGATTTTTGTCGTATTCCCATCTCTGATTCCAGAGAACAATAGGGGGCTCCAAACCTGGGCCCCAGACGTGTTGGCTGAAACTGACTGCAAAACGCTCATGATCGTCAAGATTCATCCCGAGGTGAAGTACAGAACACTTTTCTCTGATCCGGCTCACCGTGTTCAGATGGGTGTAGTCGGGAAACAATCGAAGGAGGCCAGGAAGAGCTTCCATAAACTCGTTGAAGTGACAGGCTGAATTAAATACGATGTGGTCCGCCGACAGGCACGCCAGATAATTGAAGTACGCATACGTATTGTCCCTTTTCGAGTTGTCGGGTATCGGATAGGTTAACTGGTTCTCGTGCATATACAAAACCACGGGGACATCGCTCAGATACTTTCTCGTAAGCGCCAGAAATGCAGACAGATTGACCATATCTGTGGCAAGAATAAGGTCAGGTTTTCCATCGGCCTGAACATGCTGTTCAGCTTTCCGGGCCAGGGTTACTGCGCCGCCGTGCATTCGCCATTTCCAGAATCGCGAAGCCATCGTAATCGCCTTGAAATCATGGCGACTGTGTTTGACTAAACCGTCCAGAAAATCTCGGTGGGATCCGCCGTACCAGGGCTCGAGTGCAAGGATTTTCATGCTTCAACCAGATCAGGATCAGGGAAACAATCAAAACAGCCCCGAACAGCAGCAATTTGATCAATCGGAGTCTTGTTGTTCACTTTCCGTCACGCCTTCTTCTTCATCTGTTGCCGGACGAACAATAGAAACAGCACGGATCTGAAGCTTCGTGCGTAAATCGGGGTCGAGAACCTCAGCAGCCGTCAGCAACGCCTCTTCTCCCGGTCCCAACAGAATGGTTCGACTACTCATTTTGATTTGTACGGACGCCGTGTTGGTATTTTTAATGAGCATTCCCTTGCGCTTTCTATTCACTCGCTACCTCAGACTTGCGTTACAGAATTCCTTGAATTGACCTCTTTGCGAGAACAGAACGCAGTATACAACAATTGTCCGATTTTAGAATAAATCAACTGTTTCTTGACACGGTGTACCCGGCGTGTTGTACAAACTGCAGATCGTTGATTCGTCGCAATATCCTCGGGTTGTGTCGATCGTGTCTGAGACAACTCTCCGGCGCGGAGGACGTGGCTGTTCGATCAGTTGTCGTTCTTGACGAGACCTCCGAAATCAGGGATATACTGTCCACTACGCATGCTCTCTGGGTTTACGAGCCGTTGAGCCCGGCAAGAGTTCTACAGCACCGTCTTAAGTACGGAGGCCATCGAAGTCTTGCCGTTCATCTCGGACGAATTCTCGGGCAGAGTATCAGGATACTGCGATCATCAGTGAAATATTTTGACATGATGGTGCCCGTCCCTGTACACCCAGTCCGACTGCTCGAACGCGGATACAATCAGGCCGACGAAATCGCACATGGCGTTTCAGATATCTTGAACATTCCCGT
Source organism: Bacteroidota bacterium (assembly GCA_022571255.1). Taxonomy (GTDB): domain Bacteria; phylum Bacteroidota; class Rhodothermia; order Rhodothermales; family UBA10348; genus N075bin62. The sequence continues at coordinate 7,438 of JACZYD010000037.1, read as the reverse complement.
AGAGCGAAAAGCACTTGTACGGCATTTCTTATCCGAATCTCAAGTCCAGAACGACCGGGACGAACGGGAAAAGAATCTCAGAAGTGCATTTTCAATGGCACCAGGCTCCGCTCTTGCGGGCAAGAACATACTCTTGATCGACGACGTCGTGACAACGGGCGCAACGATTCGAAGTGCAATCAACACACTTTCAGACGCAGGTGTCTCCCGGGTTGGAATTGCCGTGTTATTCGCGGTACCTCTCGATCCGGTATAAAATCGGCCTTAATAATAGTCCTGGATTCGAATCTGAGTCTCACACTGTGCCGCTTCCTTCTCGTTATTGGTCGCAATGATGATGATTTTTTCGCTTTCCGCCGCTTCTTCAATAACCTCTGCGACCAACGTTTTTCCCTCCTCGTCGAGGTTGGATGTGGGTTCGTCAAGAAGCAGTATTTCCGGCTCGCAGAATAAAGCAGCGGCGATACGAACTCGCTGCTTCATACCGGATGAAAACGTCGAAATGAAATCATCTTTTCTGTCCAGAATGCTGACCTTCGCCAATATCCGGGCAATTCGATTCTCAGCGTCTTGCAGTCCTCGCGTGCGAGCGATGAACCTCAAGTTTTCATAGGGCGAAAACGCTTCGTAGAGATTGAGATATGGCGCAACAAGTCCGACATGAAATGGCCGATGTTCACGGTCTATCAGTTGACCGTTGATCCGGAGGCAGACGGATCCTCTGCTGGGCCTCAATACACCTGCCAGAATTTTTATCAGAGTCGATTTTCCGGACCCGTTCGGCCCCGTAATCGCAATCGGGTTTCCCCCGGAAAGTTCGAAGGACATTTTGCGGAATAAAATTCGGCTGCCAAATCTTTTCCCGATATTTGTGGCCTTCAACCGAAGCATGGAACAGGTGGCAAAAGGATTTGTTTTTTAAATGGTCAACGGGTTGTTCGCCGGTCTTCGTTTCTGAGAATCCCGGCGTAACCAGATTATTCAGACCCTGGACAATTTAGAAAGAAACAGGACGGCAAGGCAACTCTTCTCCAGCTCGATAATCGATATGAACAGACGATCAATCTGCCAGAATACGAACAGGGTCCATTCTCCCGAGAGAATCATGTCCGCATTCACGATCGCGTTCCTTACTGCCTCTTTTATTGCATCCTCCTGTTCGTCCCCATCAGTTAATGCAGGACACGACATTGTACATGTAATACCCCTTCCAGCAAGTATCAAAACGGGTACTGGACAATTCATTCTGAACGCAGAAACGGTTCTCGTTGTCGATCTGACGTCCGACGCCGCTATTCAGATGGCTGCATTCGCGTGGGCCGAAGCCGTACGGAATGCTACGGGGTTTCCTCTTCCAATTGTGGATTTCTCAGATCATCAGGGCGGGGATAATACTATTTCCCTTTCCATCGAAGACAAGGCTTCAGATGTGCCTGAGGGGTACAGGCTTGCAGTCACGAAGACAACCATTCAAATCACGTCTCCGGCCGCGAACGGATTGTATTACGGTCTTCAAACTCTTCGCCAGTTATTGCCCGCGCAGATTGAGCAGACTCGCGGAAGCCCTGGCGACGCGTTGTGGTCTGTTCCGGTCGTCGAGATCAATGATCAACCGAGGTTTACATACCGGGGTATGCACCTTGACGTAGGGCGACATTTTTTTGGTGTCGAATTCATCAAGCGTTATATCGATCTGATCTCACGGTATAAAATGAACTATTTCCACTGGCATCTGACCGACGATCAGGGCTGGCGAATAGAGATCAAGAAATATCCCCTCCTTACTGAAATTGGATCGCGGCGGAAAGAGACGATTCTGGAAAAGAATTTTTCGCCCTATGTGGGCGACGGCATTCCTCACGAAGGATTTTATACGCAGGAAGAAATCCGGGAAATCGTTGTTTACGCTGAAATGCGATTCGTAACCATCATTCCCGAGATTGAAATGCCCGGCCATTCCGGGGCCGCGATCGCCGCATATCCGGAGTTGGCCTGTACAGAGGGACCGTTCGAGGTTTCAACCACCTGGGGTGTAAACGAGGATATCCTTTGCCCGAGCGAACAGACTTTTGCTTTTCTGGCAGATGTTCTGAGCGAGGTGATTTCTCTTTTCCCCTCGCAATATATCCACATCGGAGCGGATGAGGTGCCAGTAATTCGATGGCAAGAAAGTGCTCTTGCTCAGCAGGTCATGCGCGACAATTTTCTGCAAGACGAATCGAAGATGCGAGGATGGTTCATTCGTCGAATCGAATCGTTTCTCAGGAGTCGAAACAAGAAGTTGATCGGCTGGGATGATATTCTGCATGGTGGTCTGGCCCCGGAAGCAACGGTGATGTCGTGGCGAGGAATGGAACGAGGAATTGAGGCCGCTAAAATGGGGCACGACGTCATTATGACACCCACGAAATATGCCTACTTTGACTATTACCAAGGCGAACAGAAGGGAGAACCGCTGGCCATCGGCGGTTTTCTACCTCTCGACTCGGTGTACGCCTTCGAACCGGTACCGGCGGAGCTGAATGCCGAGGAAGCAGCCCACATTATCGGGGCACAGGGCAATGTGTGGACAGAATACATCAAAACAAATGACCACGTAGAATACATGGCGTTTCCCAGGGCCCTGGCGATGGCAGAGGTCGTTTGGTCCCCGAAGAAGAGTCGGGATTTTGATTCGTTCTCACTGCGTCTTTCAGCGAATCTTAAACATCTGAGAGCGCTCGGTGTGAACTTTCGTCTGCCTCATGAAATCTGGCCTGGCGACACCCTGACAGGGTTCATTCAAACTGCCCAGACAAAAGTCGACACGCCTCGAAGAGGCGATCTGTAGGTCCATTGCGCCATAACGGAAGTCGTCGCTTTTCCGGCGCGCTTCGATGACGGCCCGAAATCCATGTTTCCAGTGATAAATCATCTTTCCAGTGATAAAAAGGTGTTCAACTTGAAAAATCACAAGCCTCTCAATCCAGTTCGCCATACTCATCAATCTGTAACGGTTTATATTCAGGTAACATAAAACTCTTTTGCCGACCGACTCTGACACTTTTGCCGACTGACTCTTACACGGACCGGTGGAAGCCCGCGAGATCAGTATGCCTGATTCCAGTACCATTGAATTGATCTGCCCCAGTGATCATGCAGGATTCTGATCTCGTATCTGAAATCGAGACCAGCAGTAATACGGTTTCTCCTTCAAAAATATACTCTGGCATACGCTCCTTTTCCGAGCGTTTGTGCGCCACGCTTGAAAAGGAAGACTGTGTGCTGCAGTCAATGACTGACGCGAGTCCCGTTCGCTGGCATCTCGCTCACACCACATGGTTTTTCGAGACCTTTGTGCTCCGTATTTTCGATCCGGAATACACTCCGTTCGATCCCCGTTTTGCCTTTCTGTTCAACTCCTATTACGTGCAGGCCGGTGCACGATTCAGCAGGCCCGACCGTGGGTTACTTTCGCGACCAACCATGGATGAGGTATATGCCTACCGGCAGTATGTCAATGAACATCTGGTTTCACTGTTGCATTCGACCTCGGACTCCACCCGGACTCATTCAAAAGAAATACGTCGTGTCGTGACGGTGGGTATAAACCATGAGCAACAACATCAGGAATTGATACTTACCGATATCAAACATGCTCTGGCACAAAATCCGATTCAACCCGCTATCTTTGACGGTGATCTGCCAGTTGCAAAAGCATGTGACGAAGTCGCATGGCTTGCAATACCAGAAGGCCTGGTTGACATCGGGGCTGATACCGCGTCGTTTCACTTCGATAACGAAGGACCCCGCCACAAATATTATCTCGAATCATTCTGTATCGCTGACCGCCCTGTCACCAACCAGGAGTTTCTTGCATTTGTCGAAGCGGGAGGGTACAAAAACCAACTTCTCTGGCTCGATAAAGCCTGGAGTCTCGTGACGTCTCAAGACTGGAACCGCCCTCTTTACTGGTATCAGGACGGCGAGGAATGGTTCGAATACACGCTGTACGGCCCTCGTTTGATAGACATGAACGCTCCTGTGGCGCACGTTTCATTTTACGAAGCCGACGCATACGCCAGATGGGCGGAATGTAGACTCCCAACAGAATTTGAGTGGGAAGCGGCTGTGGCCGGACAACCTGTTATTGGTCATTTTTCTGAGGACTTTATATTTCATCCGATCGGAATCAGAGAAGCAGAAAACCAACAGACCGAAGTTATAGACAGGAACGGCGAACTTGATCTTTGTTTCGGAACGGTCTGGGAATGGACGAAAAGCCAGTACAGCGCTTACCCGGGATATTCTCCTGAATCCGGAGCACTCGGGGAGTACAACGGCAAGTTCATGTGTGATCAATTCGTCCTGAAAGGCGGCAGTGTGGCGACATCAGCCTCTCATTTTCGCCTTACCTACCGAAATTTTTTTCCGGGCCATGCACGGTGGCAATTCGCGGGAATTCGTCTGGCAAAAGATTCCTGAGTCGTCCTTACGTTATGCCAGACCGATGCATACAGGCACATCAAGCCAACTCCAATCCACTTTATATGGATATCGGATCGCAGGAGAATGATCCGCTCAAGGAAGTACTCGATGGAATGCGACAGAACCGGCGCTTTCTGCCCTCAAAACTGTTTTACGATAAGGTTGGATCGGCCCTTTTCGACGAAATTACTACCCTTGATGAATATTATCTGTCGCGAGTGGAGCACAGCGTTCTTCAGAATTATCTGCCTCAGATAGCGGCTGTGCTCCCCGATAATCTCGTGCTGATTGAATATGGAAGCGGGAGCAGTTTAAAAACAGAAATATTATTACAGGGTCTCCATTCTCTTCAAGCCTATGTACCCATTGATATATCTCGGGAGCACCTCATTGCTGTCTCAGAAGATATCAGGATGCGCTATCCCAATCTTAACGTGCTCCCGGTTTGTGCCGATTATTCTTCCCACATCAAACTTGACCTTCAACACGTTGATTCGAGTCAGATGGCTGTATTCTTTCCTGGATCTACCATCGGAAATTTCGAAAAGAAGGATGCGGTAAATTTCCTGACACACATCCGGGGTATGATCGGAAGCGGCGGCTATTTGATGATTGGAGTAGACCTGAAGAAAGATCTCGATATTCTACTCCCGGCATATAACGATGCCCGCGGCGTAACCGCTGCGTTCAATCTTAACATAATGCGTCATATCAACAATCGATTTTCCGGAAATTTCGATCTGTCCGCATATTCTCACAAGGCAATTTATAACGATTCGAAAGGCCGAATCGAAATGTATCTCATAAGCGCACAGGATCAAGTTGTGACTATTTCCGGTTTTTCGTTCGCTGTAAAGAAGGGAGAGGGTATCCGTACCGAATATTCGCATAAATATTCCATCCCCGAATTCGGGGAGCTGGCGAATTGCGGGGGGTTCGAAGTCCGTCAGGTCTGGACAGACGACGACAACCTTTTCAGCTTCCAGCTACTGGTCGCAAGGTGATTCTGACTTGGAGGCCGTCCGTTCTCGTTCGGCCTCGTCTTGATCAATTAATCTCGAGCACGGACAGGGTCATCCGACAGGTGGAGATCAAGAGTCCATTTTCATCCGTAACCTGCATTTCCCAAACGTGTGTAGACTGGCCGAGATGCAGAGGTCTGGCAAGTGCTTCAACCCACCCGCTCTTTACTTTCCTTACGTGGTTGGCATTAATCTCTATTCCAACACAATAATGTTCTTCATCTACACAGCAGTGCGACGCCGTGCTGGCCACCGTTTCGGCCAGAGCCACGGATGCACCTCCGTGCAGCAATCCTATCGGCTGCTTTGTCCTGGAATCGACAGGCATACGGGCTCTCAGGAAATCGGGGCCTATTTCCAGAAATTCTATCCCGAGGTGACTGACCAGGCTCCCGTCAGAAATTTGAGCCAACCATTCTAACGAGATCGGCTTTTTCCAGATCGGTTTCATGTCTGAATGATTCCCGGGTTGAATTTCTCCATCGTCGGATTATGATCGGCAATCTCTATGCCGCACGATAACCAAGCCCTGGTATCTTGAGGTCGAATAATTTCGTCTACCCACAACCTGGCTGCAGCATAATACGGCGACGTCTGCTCGTCGTAGCGGTGCTGTATTTCAGCCAGTAATTTTTCTTCGGCCTTTTTACTGAGTGCATTCCCCTCTCTCTTTGCTTTGGCGGATTGAATCTGCATCAATGTTTTTGCGGCCTGTTCGCCGCCCATTACAGCCATTCTGGCCGTAGGCCATGCCAGCATCAATCGGGGGTCGTAGGCTCGCCCGCACATGGCATAATTTCCCGCACCGTAAGAGTTTCCGACTACCACAGTAAATTTAGGTACAACACTGTTCGAGACGGCGCTCACCATCTTTGCTCCGTCTTTGATTATTCCTCCGTGTTCGGCTCGCGAACCGACCATAAAGCCGCTCACATCCTGAAAGAACACGAGAGGAATTTTTTTCTGATTACAATTCATGATGAAACGCGTCGCCTTGTCGGCCGAATCAGAATAGATCACACCCCCTGCCTGCATTTCATCTGTATGAGCGGTTGCACCACTGCGGGCACGAACCATAAGGCGTTGGTTCGCTACTATTCCGACGCTCCAGCCGTCTATGCGGGCATATCCTGTCAGCAGTGTTTTTCCGTAACCTTCCTTGTACGGCGTCCAGGAACCTTCGTCGATGATTCTGGCCAGAATATCCTGCATATCGTACGGTTGCGAACCAGATTCCGGCATGATGCCCAGCAGCTCCTCAGCGGGAAAGGCGGGTGGAACGGACTCCACTCTGTTGAACCCGGCCGAATCCCGAACACCCAGACGACTCACCAGATCACGAATAGTATCAAGGGCCTCGATATCGTCAGCAGCCTTATAATCCGTAACACCCGAAATCTCCGTCGTGGTCGCAGCTCCGCCCAGAACCTCCCTATCTACAATTTCGCCTATAGCTGCGTTTACGAGAAAGGGGCCTGCAAGAAATACGGAACCCGTTCCTTCAACAATCAATACCTCGTCGCTCATAATGGGAAGGTATGCCCCACCGGCAACACAGCTACCCATAATTGCCGATATTTGCGTGATTCCTTTGCTCGACAACACGGCATTGTTTCTGAAAATTCGACCGAAGTGTTCTTTGTCCGGGAAAATCTCATCCTGCATCGGAAGAAAAACCCCTGCGGAATCGACCAGATAAATGATCGGCAGGTGATTCTCGAGCGCGATTTCTTGGGCTCTGAGGTTTTTTTTTGCTGTCATGGGAAACCAGGCACCCGCTTTAACGGTGGCATCATTCGCCACAATCAAAAACAGGCGATCATGGATCCGTCCCACACCCATGACCGTTCCGGCCGCCGGACATCCGCCCTCCTCCTCATACATACCCGCAGCCGCGAACGTGCCGATTTCGAAAAACGTTGAATCAGCGTCGATCAGATGATGGATGC
>JACZYD010000150.1 GCA_022571255.1 Bacteroidota bacterium | reverse complement strand
CCGGATCTTTGGGCTCCTCCAGTGGCGTGGAATCCGTGACGATGCTCATGACCTTTTTTTTCAGCATGCTGCCCTCGTCGAATATTCCGATCGTATTCTGGTAACTCTTCGACATTTTTCGGCCGTCCGTGCCCGGGACCACGGCGACGTCTCCGAGTATGTAAGGTTCAGGAACATGCAATATGGGGTTTTCCGGGGAGAATCGGTCATTGAATCGCTGTGCCAGATTGCGGCAGATCTCTATATTCTGTTTCTGATCGGCACCCACCGGAACGTGAGTGCCTCCGTAAATCAGAATATCCGCAGCCTGCAAAACGGGGTACGTGAACAGACCCCCGTTTGCGCTCATTCCCTGAGAGACCTTGTCTTTGTACGCAACGCCTTTTTCGAGCTGTGAAACCGGTGTCAGTGTCAGAAGGATCCATGCCAGCTCCGTAACCTCGGGGACATCGCTCTGAAGAAATAATCGTGCATGGTCCGGGTCAAACCCGAGTGCCAGATAGTCCATTGCCACGTTGAGGGAATACTTGCGGAGCAGGTCAGCATCCTGAAGAGAGGTGAGTGCGTGGTAATTGACAATAAAAAAATAGGATTCATACTGGTCGTGAAATTCGATATGTTGTCTTATCGCGCCGAAATAATTTCCCAGATGAAGTATCCCGGAGGGTTGTATCCCGGACACCACAATCGATCCCTTACCGGGTCTTGGCATCCCGTTTTTTTTGGTACCTGTGTTGTGTGTTTCTGTTGACGGCATTTACGTCTGGACGGTGCGTTGCAGCTGCTGGATCCGGGCTTCCGTATTTTCCTGGACTTTCGAAAGAATTGCTCGTGTTCGCATCTGGTGTTCGATCTCCTTTTCTGCCAGAATCATGTTCAGCAATGATTTTTCTACGGCCACGATATCACTCCATTCCGCTGATCCCCGAACGATCGACGACTGTGGAGATCGTTCAGGAATCCCACCGCAACTTGATATGGTTTCACTCATTTTACCAATATCCATTCGGAGGATGCGGACCTGATCTCCCATCGAAGATTTTTCATAGCCCCCGGAATCTCTCTCTGCCAGGATATTGTACGCGTGCAGCAGATTAACCATCGTCTGGATATGGGGATTCAGTTGAATGACGGTTTCCGGTCGGGAAATCGTACGACCGGCCCATCCTTTATTCAATAAAATCTCTTTAATGCTCATGAAGGGTTACACCATTTAAATGGTTCGGCAAAGTAATACGTACACGCGAGAAGTCGATTGAGTCCCGCATTTATTTTTTGGACCGGTCCATCCTCACCGGCATCAGCGGATTCATAACAACTCGGTAGAGGCTACTTCTATCGCGCGACGAAGAGCCCGCGCCTTATTGATCGTCTCATCAAATTCTTTGTCCGGATCTGAATCGGCAACAATGCCTGCTCCGGCCTGCACAAAAATCGATTGGTCACGCACAAGCATGGTCCGGATGGTTATGCATGTATCCAGATCGCCGTTGAAGCCCATGTATCCGACGGCACCCGCATAAATACCCCGGCGCGTGGTTTCGAGTTCGTCGATTATTTCCATGGCTCTTACCTTCGGAGCACCACTCACCGTTCCGGCAGGAAAACAGGCTCCAAGCACATCGATAGAATCGAACTGAGGGGCAACCTGCCCTGACACACTCGAGACGATATGGATGACATGCGAATATTTTTCGATATAGGCGTAACGGTCTACCTCTATGGAGTTGTATTCGCAGACACGGCCGAGATCATTCCGACCCAGGTCAACCAGCATGAGATGTTCGGCGCGTTCCTTGGGATCGTCGAGCAGTTCCTGCTGCATGCGGTCGTCTTCTTCGGCGTCTTTTCCGCGGGGCCGCGTACCCGCGATAGGAAGCACTTCGGCTTTTGAATCCTGAACACGGACCAGAACCTCGGGCGAAGATCCTACCAGTTCAAAATCCGGAAATTTGAGAAAAAACAGGTAAGGTGACGGATTTACCTGTCGCAGGGCACGATACAGATTGAACGAGTCGCCGTTGAAAGAAAGCTCGAAGCGTTGCGAAAGCACAACCTGAAAAATGTCTCCCTCTACAATGTACTTTTTTGCCCGGTTAACGGCTTCTTTAAAGACTTCTTTCCCGACATTGCATTGCACATCTCCATGCAGATGAATCGCTTCCGGTACGGGTACGATCCCGGGTGAAAGGTCACGTTCGAGTTCTGCTATTCGATTCACCGCGCCGTTGTAGGCTTGCCTCAGATCCGTGTCAGGAGCAAGGAAGACGCTGCCCATGAGCACGATCTGATGCGCCACGTGGTCGAACGCAGCAACGGTATCGTAGAGGGCCCAGATTGCATCGGGCGTTTTCAGGTCGTCGGCATTTTCATCGGGAAGGTTTTCCAACAATCCTACACAGTCATAACCCAGATAACCCACAGCGCCTCCGCGAAGCCTGGGCAGATCAGGGACCGGAATTTCAAAAAAGCGGGAAGTCTCGACCCGGAGTGCGTCAAAAATATTGCCTTCGAACGGACCGGACTTCCGGAACTGAGCAGGTTGCATACGCTCAGAATCTGTAATATTCACCTGGGTTCCTCGGGCCCTCAGAATCCGGTACGGGTTACGCCCCAGAAAAGAGTAACGAGCCAGTTTTTCCCCGCCTTCTACACTTTCCAGCAAAAATGCGTAGTCTGCATGGCCCCGGAGAAGCAGAAAAGCAGATACCGGGGTCAACAGGTCTGCGCTGCGTCGTTTCCAGACGGGCACCACGATCGCTTTGTTGTCGGCCGGGCGATGTTTATCGATCAGATTTGTGAACGATGAAAAAGACAGTACACTCATCGAAATGGTCGTTCGAGGGGTGTCGAAATCCGGTGCGAGAGTGGAGCTGGAGCACGAGGTTTTCTGACGTTGCACAGATAACGCAGTGTGAGTTCAATCTCGTTGTTTTCTACCCGCGCCAGGTCAGAGGCATTGGCAGGGTCAGTGGCAGTCTCAAGATCAGTGGCAGGGTCAGTGGCAGTCTCAAGATCAGTGGCAGTGGCATCCCTGTGTGCCGGACGTCGACCAGCACGCACAGGAAATACGTCGCCCGCAATATCGGGTAACAATGTGATGGACCTGCGAATGATTTCGTTCTGCAGGAGGTCTTGCATACACGCCGTAAGCATCGTTTGGTGGAGTTGGTGGAAGGGGAAGGTAAAGAATTGTGGATAAGTTTTTAGATTCCTGAACGTTCCTGCTCCATCAATTCATGCGGTCGTCGTATTCTGTACAGGCATTCTCCAGCCATTCTCTTTGACGCTTCGCGAACCATTCGAACCTCGCCGCAATCGCCCATGACGTCAGTTGCTCAAGAACCAAGCCCTGTAACAAAAATGGACCTCTCAGAGCTATCCATTAACACCCTTCGAACGCTCGCAATGGACGCCGTGCAGGCGGCCAGTTCGGGACACCCGGGAATGCCGATGGGCGCAGCCGCTATGGCTTATGTCCTCTGGCGAAGGCACATGGAGCAGGATCCGACTCATCCGGACTGGTCAAACCGGGATAGATTTGTTCTATCGGCCGGGCACGGATCGATGTTGATATACGGCCTTTTACATCTCTCGGGTTTTCCGCTGTCGCTCGAAGAGATCAAAAATTTTCGCCAGTGGGGAAGCCGGACCCCGGGCCACCCTGAATACGGTCATACGGTGGGAATCGAAGCAACAACCGGACCGCTGGGGCAGGGATTTGCCAACGGAATCGGTATGGCTGTCGCCGAGCAATTCCTGGCAGAGTTTTTTAATCGTCCGGATTTTGAGATCGTCGATCATCACACGTATGCTATTGTTTCGGATGGTGATCTGATGGAGGGGATTTCACATGAAGCTGCATCGCTGGCCGGGCATCTTGGTCTCGGGAAACTGATCTATCTCTACGATGACAATCATATTACGATTGACGGCGGCACCCACCTTTCGTTTACGGAGGATGTGGAACATCGCTTCGAGAGTTACGGCTGGCACGTTGTTCGCGTAGAAAACGGCAACGATGTCGAGGCAATTGACGCCGCCATTTCTGAGGCACGCGCCGAAGCGTCGCGTCCATCTCTTGTCATGGTTCGTACCATAATCGGTTATGGCAGCCCGAACAAGGAAAATAAATCGGCCTCACACGGTGCTCCCCTCGGAGACGAAGAGATCCTGCTTACCAAAAACGCTCTCGACTGGCCCACGGAGAGTCCTTTTCATATTCCGGATGAAGTTGCGGTGCACATGGGAGAGATTGCTTCAGAAGGGTGCCGTATTCGCGAACGCTGGGAGAAGAAATTCAAAGCGTACAGCGCCGAATATCCTGAACTCGCCGCGCGGTACGAATCGTGGATGCGGGGAGAGTTGCCGGACGGATGGGACCGGGAACTACCCGATTTTGAAATCGGAACGTCACTGGCCACCCGTACTGCAAGTGGAATGTGCATCAATGCGATAGCTCCGTTTGTGCGGAATCTGATCGGTGGATCGGCGGATCTTGCGGGATCAAACAACACAACGATTTCTGGTGCACCGGACTTTGATGCGGGTTTTCGCGGCGGTCGTAACATCAATTTCGGAGTCCGCGAGCACGCGATGGCTTCTCTTTGTAATGGTATGGTATTACATGGGGGATTACGTCCATTCTGCGGAACGTTTCTGATATTCAGCGACTACATGAGGCCTGCCATTCGCCTCGGCGCTTTGATGGGCATTCCGGTGACGTACGTGCTCACCCATGACTCGATTGGCCTCGGTGAAGACGGCCCCACACACCAGCCCGTAGAGCACCTGATGGCGCTCAGAACCATTCCGAATTGCATGGTTATACGGCCGGCAGACGGAAACGAGACCGTAGAAGCATGGCGCATCGCCATGCAGTTGCAGTCGGGTCCTGTGGTTCTGGCTTTGTCGCGACAGAAACTTCCGACGTTCGAGCGTCTGCCTGTCGATTCGACCTCCGGGCCGACGGGAGTCTCCATGGGCGCTTACATCGTCCGTGATACTCCGGATAACCCGGATGTCATCTTGATTGCGACAGGCAGTGAGGTTTCCCTCGCTCTTGCAGCAGCCAGCGCCCTTGCCGAGCGAGATATTCAGGCTCGTGTTGTGAGCATGCCTTCCTGGGAGCTCTTTGAGATGCAGGAAACAACGTATCGCGATTCCGTGTTGTTGCCTGACGTCGTCGCGCGCGTCTCTATCGAAGCAGGTGTATCGATGGGATGGGAAAGGTATATCGGCCTCAAAGGTAAATCCATCGGAATTGATCGTTTCGGGGCGTCAGCACCAGCATCTGTTCTGTTTGAAAAATTTGGATTCACCGTTGAAAATATTGTTCATACCTCGCTTTCGCTGTTGCAGACTGACTGAAATCCGTGCCCTTTCGGCGGCGATTCTGGTCATTGCCCTTTACATCGGAAATCCGGGTTTCAACGACGTTTATGGGCAATCAACATCAACGGATTGGGCGTGGAAAGGGTTGTTGCAGCAGGATGGTCTGGAATTTGCGTATCTGTTTTACAGTAAAGCGGACAATACGAACAACGGGATTGTACTCAAGCTGACGAATCGGAACGACTATCCTGTGAGATACCGATTCCGGGTCGTTTTCAGAACTGCGGATTTACCGGACGAGGAATCAGAGGTCGAAATCCCGGTTTCCGGAAAGATCGAGGGTCGTTCGATACGGACCGGTGAAAATGCGGGATTATTTTTTGTGCCTTTCAAAGACGGAAGCTCGATCAGTGAGGTAGGACTGCGGGGGTACCATGTCGACCCACTCGAATAAGGGACGAAAGAAGCAGTCAGATTCGTGTTTTCGGCGTATTCCGGGTCGTATTTGTGCTATTTTCCCGGTGATGCCGAAAGGTATTTCGTGTTCCTTCAACAGCAGTGATTCCAATGCCCGAACTCGATCGACGAGCTTTTCTGTCCGTTCTTCCCGGTTTTTCTGTGACCGGCACGTTATTTCCCGGGATTCTGTACGCGCGCTCTCTCGAGGACGGGGAGATTACGGTGGAAGCCATAGCGTATGCGGAAGAAATCGCAGGGTTGTCGTTTTCCGAGGAAGAACGGGAACAGATTCTGGATGGATTGAAAGAAAATCTCGAGGCGTATCAATCGCTCAGGGAGGTCCGCTTGGAAAACAGCGATATCCCGTCAACGGTTTTTGATCCGGAGATGGGAGTCCATCTGAAACCCAGACTGGCTTATCGACCCGGAATAAGATGGACGCCACCCGAAACGGTAATTCCTGCCGACGAAGATGAACAGGCTTTTTCCACGATTCCTGAATCGATGGAGCTTATGTTGTCCAGAAAAA
>JACZYD010000036.1 GCA_022571255.1 Bacteroidota bacterium | reverse complement strand
CCAGATCAACTGTATCATCAGAAGCGCTGACAATCTCTATCAGTTTCTGCTGACTCGGCACAGAATCCAGATGGAATTCCAATTCCTCGATCTCGAATTGTGCAGGGCATTCCACAGCCTCAAAAGAACCGGAACGAACGGAGATGAAAACCAGGTCTGCTCGAGCCTCTGTTCTTGCCATTGATTTAGCCGCCATTACAGGGCGCACTGCCTCGACCACATTCTGCTTGATCGAAAAACCCACCACATCGGGTAAGACTGCAGCGCCCATTCGAACTGCCAGAGCCCCCAATACGTCTTTTATGGATTCGGAGCTGGTAAAAAAGACATGAGAAGGCTCGATGTACCCAATAACACGTTCCAGTACGGCGATCAGCTCGCAGTTCAGATGACGGTCAAACATTTTATCCGTCACGGATATAATCCGATGAGCACCAAAAGATGACACTTTGGAAGCTGCCTCCGCAGAACCCGATCCAAACAGGCACGCAACCACTTCGTCGCCATCATGGGCGACAATCCGGCTTACGTAACTTAAAACTTCCAGAGACGACCGCTTCGGAGACGATCCTTGCAGCGCTACATGAACAAGAAACTTTCGCATTATTTCAGAGAATGGTAAAAAGATCGATTATAAAACGCCCGACTCTTCCTCGAGTACGCGAACCAATTCGGTGACCTGATCCTCCAATTTACCGTCGAGAATTCTGGCAGGTGCCCTCGACGGCGGATCCTCTACCGCAAGGACCAACGTATCGGATCGAACTGCGTCCGCGACCGGTGAGGATACAATTTCTTTCTTCTTGGCCTGCATAATGCCCTTCAGCGACGGAATACGGGGATCGTTCATGTCGTTTGAACATGTTACAAGACACGGCGCGGGCAGCTCAATGATTTCTTGTCCCGAGTCTCCCTGACGGGTCACAATCAATCTCGATTCAGAATTCTCCTTTCGAAGCTCAAGGCCAACAGCATTTGTCACAAACGGGATTCCAAGGTGTTCTGCCAACATGCCTCCGGTAAGGCCTGCATCCGTATCCTGCGACTGTTTTCCGCAAGCGATTATATCGTACTTGCCGCTTCTCACAAAAGTGGCCAGAATCAGCGCAACAGCGCTGGAATTGAGCTCTGCATTGTCAGAGGTTACCAGATGGGTTGCAGAGTCTGCCCCCATCGCAAGTGCTTTTCTGATTGTCTCACGAGCTGATTCCGGACCGATGAGTACCAGGTGAATATCATTTTCTGTGCCCTCGCTGAGCACAAGAGCGGCTTCCACTGCCGACGCATCGTACGCATTCAGGACCATGCGGCCCGTCTGAAGACTGCCGGAGACGTCGGGGACCTGCTTGATACAAACGAGAAATTTCATAGGCGAAATAACAACATTGGGTGCTATCTTACTGATTAGCGAGTGGATTCACCGCGGTCGCGAGAGGTTATGGAAAACTACAAAATGACCCTCCGGCATCAAATCAAATTCCGTTTTACGATGCGATTCCTCAGACCGGCACTCCGCACGCCGGTATCGACATTTCTGCTGACAATATTTCTCTGGCCCCAGATCCAGCTTGCCACCGCGCAGGATAAACGATTTATTTTCGGGCTCGGGATCGGTACCGTCGCAAGCACGGATGACGGGTTTGGTTTCGGACTCAGGGGCAGAATGAGTACTCCGGTAAATGCAGATCTCTCGTTCGCGGCCGATCTGGGTTTTACAGGTTTCTTTTTCGGTGGCAGGGATAATTCCTCCTTCGTTTTTGATCCACAACTTTCCGCCATCGTGACGCTTCCGGGAGAACGAACCGCCGTATATTTTCTGGCGGGCATCGGCGCTTATCTGAGTACCGGAGGAACAGACGGGGGGCACAACGGCCCGACCTTGCATTTCGGTATAGGTGGCGCCCGACCTCTTCAGGACGGGACGTTTTTCTACGAGCTGAATCCTGCTCTGATCATCAAAGAGAACTCCATTGCACTGGCAATCCCGATCAGAATCGGGATTATTATCTGATGTCACATTTCGAATCCCTGATTCACTAAACCAGCCTGATTTCAGTTCGCACCCGGGTGGCCGGTATTTACCTCCACATACCGTTCTGCAGTCAGCGCTGCATTTATTGCGACTTTTATTTCCTCACAACGAGGAAAGTGCATACGCCGTTCATCAAAGCCATGTGCAGTGAGCTCGAATTGTATGCCCTTGAGTACGCTTCCAGAGAATCCATAGAATCAATTTATTTTGGCGGGGGCACACCATCGTTGCTTCTTCCGGACGAAGTCGACACATTGATGGCGAAAATTCGTGAAGATTACGATCTCAGTGATTTGCGAGAAGTGACGTTTGAAATGAACCCCGAAGATGTAACCGAATCGTACGTACAGCACCTTCACCATGCCGGAATAAACAGAATCAGCCTGGGTGTTCAATCATTTTTCGACTCTGACCTCAAATTCCTTTCCAGGGTACACGACGCGGCACGAGCCAGAAACGCGATACATATTATTCAAAGATCGGATATAAATAATCTGTCCATTGATCTTATTTTTGGTTTACCAGAGCAGGATATGGAGTACTGGGCAGCCAACCTGGAGATCGCACGGGATCTTGAAGTACCCCATCTCTCGACGTACGGCCTCACGATTGAAGAAAAAACACCTCTTTATAAACAGGTCCAGCGCGGCCTGGTCACGCCCATTTCAGAGGATGATCATTCTCAACGTTTCCTGTTTACCATGGACTTCCTAAGAGAACAGGGTTACGAACACTACGAAATTTCAAGTTTTTCGCTTTCCGGACATCGTTCGTTTCATAACCACCGTTACTGGTCTCACACAAATTATATCGGATGC
Organism: Bacteroidota bacterium; assembly: GCA_022571255.1. Classification (GTDB taxonomy): domain Bacteria; phylum Bacteroidota; class Rhodothermia; order Rhodothermales; family UBA10348; genus N075bin62. The sequence goes on along the minus strand of JACZYD010000036.1, from coordinate 24,319 downwards.
GGACCATCTGCTCACTCATTCTGGTGGAAGGGCCTGCCGGCGAGACGCTGGGAAAATATCCGGAACCTCAAAACTTATGAAGCTTTACTTTCGAACTACACCCGACCGATAGAGTCTCAAGAGGCACTTTCTCTCGACGTACTCGCCAGAGAATACATCATGCTTCGCCTGCGTACATCAGACGGTCTGGATTTGAATATTCTGGAAGAACGTTACGGAGTTGACCTGCTTATAGATCATGTCGATGAGCTGGCAATGTTGGAAGAATCTTCGTTTATAAAGCCAATACGTAATCAGATTGTCACACTTACAGACAGCGGCAAGACAATCTGTAACTCAGTTATTGAAAAATTGCTTTCGTAAATATCGCTATCAAAGATAGGCAGGTATGAAAATCAAGCATGTATTTCCAGGCGCGAATTTATTTTTTACCGAGACAATGATCGCCATTACAGTCGCAGTTTTTTTAAGCGGCTGTTCGGATTCATCATCTTCGCGAAGCGTTGCCACCAATATCGAATTCAGACCGGACGGCGTGCTGGAATTCCGTCGGTCCGGTGGAGACCTCGTCGCTCGAATTGTAATCGAAATCGCTGAATCTGATTCTTCGCAGGCCCGTGGTCTGATGGATCGGCGATCACTGCCCGAAAAAGGAGGTATGATATTTATCGACCAGTCCTCTTCCGATCAATCGTTCTGGATGCGAAACACCCCCCTGCCTCTCGACATTATTTTCGTGCGCTCAGATTCGGTGATCACAAATATCGTAAAGCGAACGACGCCTTATTCGGATTCACGCATTGAATCGATCGGCGAAGCACAGTTCGTGGTGGAGGTCAGAGCCGGGTTTACAGATAGAATGAATATATTAGCGGGGCAACGTATTACGTGGCGTCGAGAGGTATTTGACAAACGGTGAAGAGAGGTATCTAACAGAGTGACATGGAATCAGCAAGTAAACAGAATACCCGATGCCCGAAGTAAATATGCGCTGGGTCATAATGCGGGACTCCTGTATGGCCATCTTCGCAAGCAGTGTTCTGCTCATTTCATGCGGACCCGTATCGGATGAAAACACCTCCACGGGTACGTCCGTAGAAATCGCTGCCGGGCTCACGTTCCGCGACGACGGACGCCTCACGATTTCTCGTGATGGAGATATTTACGCAGAACTCGCGATAGAAATAGCGGACGACGATTCGACGCGAGCGCGAGGAATGATGCAGCGCACGTCGATGCCGGACAACACCGGTATGATTTTTCTGTTTGATCAGGAAGTAGATCGGACATTCTGGATGGCGAACACTCCCCTGTCTCTCGATTTGATTTTCATCAATGCGGATTCAACCATCACAATGATAAAAAAATACATGCAGCCTTTATCCGCACGAAACGTAGCGTCAGAAGGACCCTCCCAATTTGTTCTCGAAGTGATCGCAGGGTACTCGGATACGATGGGCCTGATCGAAGGGGATCGTCTGTCCTGGTACCGGCACGACAAAGACTGAGACGGCGATTACAACCCGAACGACTCTCCACACGCACACGTTCGAATGGCCTGCGGGTTATCAAAATGAAATCCCTTGCCCTCCAAGCCATCACCGAAATCCAGCGCAGTTCCATCAATATACAGACGGCTTTTGAGATCCATGACAACGCGGATGCCGTTTACTTCCATGGTTTCGTCTGCATCACCCAGACTCGTATCCCAGCCCAGATCATAGGTCAATCCTGAGCAGCCTCCTGGAACAACGGCCACTCGCAACATTACGGAGTCCAAGTCAACTCCTTCGCTCCGGGCTGTCGACTTCAATTTGGTCAGCGCTTTTTCTGTAATCTGGAATTCCATCAAGTTTTCGGCTACTGCAATGTCCTTCGTTGGTTTCGTATTGTCTGTACCCACACAAGGTGAGCAGGTTTCCACCTGAATTACCGGCATTTACTTTAAAAATCACGGCAACTTCCCCGATTATTCTGAGTTCCATTTGTAATTTAGACTGATTCCAAATAAGGAATGGTACGGGCTGGTAGATGCCTGCAATAATCGAATCGAACACGGTACGTCTTCTGAGGAGCTGTTCACATGAGTAATTCTGATACGAAATACCTTCGGTCTGTTGAAGCCGGTGAATACGAATATGGATTTGTCACGGATATAGAGGCCGATAATGCGCCTCCTGGACTGGATGAGAGTACCGTACGTTTCATTTCTGCCAAAAAAGATGAACCGGAGTGGCTGCTGAAGTGGCGGCTCCGAGCGTTGAGACGATGGGAAACGCTTCAGAAAGAAAGCGCCTATCCGAATTGGGCGCATCTCACGCATCCGGAAATCAACTTTCAGGATATAATTTACTACTCCGCGCCAATACAGAGGCCTGCTCTCGATAGCCTCGACGAGGTTGATCCGCAGATTATTGAAACATTCAACAGGCTCGGTATTCCGCTTGAAGAGCAGAAACGTCTATCCGGTGTGGCTGTGGACGTGATCATGGACAGTGTATCCGTGACCACCACATTCAAAAAAGAACTCGCAGAAAAGGGAGTCATTTTCTGTTCCTTCAGTGAGGCGGTACAGGAACACCCGGATCTCATTAAAAAATATCTCGGCTCGGTCGTTCCGTACACCGACAACTTTTACGCCACACTCAATTCGGCCGTATTCAGTGATGGGTCATTCTGTTACATCCCCCCGGGCGTTCGCTGCCCGATGGAATTATCCACCTATTTCAGAATAAACGAAGCGGGAACGGGGCAATTCGAAAGGACTCTGATTATTGCCGATGAAGGTTCTTACGTCAGTTACCTTGAGGGCTGTACGGCTCCGCAGCGCGACGAGAATCAGCTTCATGCGGCCGTCGTCGAAATTATTGCCATGAAAGGGGCCGAAGTGAAGTATTCAACGATTCAAAACTGGTATCCTGGTACGCCGGAAGGAAAGGGTGGAGTATTCAATTTTGTTACGAAACGAGGTATTTGCCAAGGCGATCACGCAAAGATCAGTTGGACGCAACTGGAGACCGGTAGCGCAATTACCTGGAAATACCCGTCGGTAATTCTGAAAGGAAATCATTCCGTGGGCGAATTTTACTCGGTCGCCTTCACAAAAGGCAGGCAGCAGGCCGATACTGGAACGAAAATGATTCACCTGGGAAACAACACCCGGAGCACAATCATTTCGAAGGGAATTTCAGGAGGATTCAGTCAGAACGTTTACCGGGGGCTTGTTAAAATCGCTCCCGGAGCTGAAAATGCCAGAAACTTTTCGCAGTGCGATTCCATGCTGCTCGGCGACCGCTGCGGGGCTCACACGTTCCCCTATCTGGAAATCAATAATCCAACGGCCCAGGTCGAACACGAAGCGACCACCTCCAAGGTCGGCGAAGACCAGATATTTTATTGTCGGCAGCGAGGGATCTCTGAGATCGATGCGATCAAATTAATTGTAAATGGCTTCTGCAGGGATATTCTTTCCCAATTACCTATGGAGTTTGCCGTCGAGGCACAAAAATTACTTGCGATAGAGCTGGAAAGCAGTGTGGGATAGGCTGTGACATCCTGTTGCAGCAAGCGGTGCCGTTTTAACCAGATATGATAACCATTGAATAATGCTTGAAATTACAGACCTGCATGTTTGCGTAGAGGATGGCGGAACCGAGATATTAAAGGGGTTGAGCCTGAGCGTAAAAGCGGGTGAGGTTCACGCCATCATGGGACCTAACGGGTCGGGGAAAAGCACACTCGCATCTGTTCTCGCCGGCCGCAGCGGTTATGAGGTAACGTCCGGGAGCGTGGTGTATAAGGGGGTAGATCTGTTTGAACTGGAGGCGGACGAACGCGCCAGGGAAGGGATTTTCCTCGCTTTCCAATACCCTGTAGAACTTCCAGGAGTAAGCATGTCGAATTTCCTCCGGCAGGCGGTAAACTCTGTTCGCAAACACCGCGGCGAAGATAAGCTCAGTGCCATGGAGTTCCTGAAAATGATGAAAGATCGGGCTGCTCTTGTTGGTCTTGATCCGAGCCTGAAGCAGAGGGCCGTAAACGAGGGTTTTTCAGGCGGTGAGAAAAAACGCAACGAAATATTCCAGTTGGCCATGTTGGAGCCTACACTTGCCATTCTTGACGAAACGGATTCCGGCCTTGATATCGACGCTCTCAGAATCGTTTCAGAAGGGGTGAACGGTCTCCGTCGTCCGGATCGATCCTTCCTGATCATTACGCACTACCAGAGATTGCTCAATCACATCACACCCGATTTTGTACATGTTCTCGTTGACGGACGAATCGTGCAATCCGGCAGTAAGGATCTTGCTCTCAAGCTGGAGGAACAGGGATACGACTGGCTGAAGGAAGAATCCGTCGAATCAGTCAACTGATGGTTATGGAAAAGCGTTTTATAGCGGCGCAGCAGGTCCTGCATACGAACGGGAGGAACGGTTCGGCAGGGATAATTGAATCCCTTCGTGCAAACGGCCTCGCATCATTCATATCTGCCGGATTTCCACTTCCACGCGAGGAGCAATGGAAATATACGCCCGTCAGAAAGTGGCTCCGTGACGACTTTCAGTTCACCGGGACTTCGGATCCGGGTGATGTGCAACTTCCGGAGCTGATTTCTTCCACGAAGGACTATACCGTGGTCTGTGTCAATGGCGTCTTCAAACCGGAACTGAGTCGACTGCCGGGCAGTGAACTGGCGATCACCGTTACCTCGCTCCAGGCTGCACTCCACGATGAACCGGATCTCATTTCGGGGTATCTGAGGCGAACCAATCCGGGCGCGGAAAATCCATTTTTATCCCTGAATATGGCTTTTCTGAGTGACGGCCTTTACATCCATATTCTCGCGGATACGATTCTTGATAAACCGCTGTATATCACAGATATCGTGATGGGACCGGAATTATTTTTTCACCAGCCTCGCATTTTAATCGTCGCCGAAAATCGTTCACAGGCAACGATTATTGAACTTCGGGACCGTGCCGGACACAGGGGCGCCGCTCACAACGCCGGAATCTTTGAGAACACAGTGACGCAGATTCATGTGTCGGCCTCGTCAAATATCGATTATTATCATGTGTACGATCGGGGCGCGGGGGCACGACTGGTTCGGACTCTGAACGTATACCAGGAAAGAGACACCACCTTTTCAACGAACGAAGTCACTCTCAGTGGAAGCCTTGTCCGAAAGAATCTGAATTTTCTACCGGACGGAGAGGGCTGCCAGACCCAGCTAAATGGATTTTATCTCGCTGGTTCAGGGATGCACGTGGATATTCATACGCTCGTCGATCATGCGGAACCGCATTGCAACAGCAAAGAATTGTTCAAGGGAATCATCGACAACAATGCAACGGCGGTTTTTAACGGGCGTGTTCTCGTACGACAGGATGCGCAGCAGACCAATGCATATCAATCGAATCGAAATGTGCTTTTAAGTAAAAGTGCACATATGTATTCCAAACCCGAGCTTGAAATTTACGCGGACGATGTAAAATGCAGTCACGGGGCAACAACCGGACAACTCGATGACGAAGCTCTTTTTTACCTCCGTTCTCGTGGGATTTCTTTTCCAACAGCCAGACGGATGTTACTGGAAGCTTTTGTGTCCGATGTGTGTGCCTTGATCCGGGTCGAGGAACTTCGACTGAACGTGGAAGAAAGAGTCAGCACCGCGCTTGCCGGGATGCACATTAAATTGTTATCAGACGGACGATGAGGGAATCTTCTCATAGAGAGTTTGAGGGTACCGTGCTTGAAGACCGGGTGGAACAAATTCGTTCCTCATTCCCGATTTTGTCTCGTGCTGTTCACGAACATCCCCTCGTGTACCTGGACAATGCCGCATCTTCACAGAAACCGGATGTCGTCATCGATCGAATATCCAGATATTATCGCGAGCAGCACAGCAATGTGCATCGAGGTGTTCACGCTCTGAGCCAGGAGGCTACCGACGCGTACGAAGAAGCCCGCGATACAGTTTGCGAATTTATCGGTGCCGATGACAGGTCCGAAATTATTTTTACCAAAGGCACGACGGATGCAATCAATCTCGTGGCGTTTTCTTATGCGGGCAGGATGCTTGAGGAGGGAGACGAGATAGTCCTGACTCAGATGGAACACCACTCAAATATTGTCCCGTGGCAACTGGCGTGTGAAATAAGCGGTGCAATCATCAAGGTAGTTCCTGTCGAAGAAGACGGTTCCCTGAATTACGAGGAGTACGAGAAATCGCTCTCCGAGCGAACCCGGTTGGTAGCCGTTACCCACGTTTCGAATTCCTTGGGTACCGTAAACCCTGTCAAGCGCATGATTTCCGATGCGCACGGACTTGATATACCCGTACTTATAGATGGTGCACAAGCGGTTTCGCATATGCCGGTAAACGTTTGTGAACTGGACGCAGATTTTTATTGCTTCTCCGGGCATAAAATGTACGGACCTACCGGAATTGGCGTCCTTTACGGCAAGCAGGAGCTTTTAAACCGAATGCCCCCGTATCAAGGCGGAGGGGATATGATTGAATCCGTTTCGTTCGAGGGTTCCTCTTTTAACAGCCTGCCACACAAGTTTGAAGCCGGAACACCCAACATTGCGGGAGCTATTGGCCTGGCGGCAGCGATGGATTTTATACGAGAAACCGGATTCGATTTCATTACAGATCATGAGACACGTTTGCTTCATCATGCGCACGAAAAGCTGCAGGCATTCGATAGACTGCGAATTATCGGTACGGCACCCGAGAAAATATCCGTTGTCTCCTTTCTCCTGGGCGACTCCCATCCGTACGATGTAGCCACACTTCTTGATCGCCTCGGAATCGCAGTCCGCTCCGGCCACCATTGCACACAGCCCGTAATGGCTCGCTACGGAATACCCGGCACCGTGCGGGCCTCTTTCGCGCTCTACAACACGATCGATGAAATCGATGTGCTCGCCGAAGGATTGGAACGCGCAGAAGGGATTTTATTTTGAGAAATTGACGGCAGCACACGAAATATCGACTGTATCCCAAGACATTGTGGACGAATTTGCATTTTTCGAAGATTGGTTAGACCGGTACGAACACCTCATCGATCTCGGCAGGGAGTTGCCCATATTAGACGATGCCTTTCGGACCAACGAGTACCGCATCAGGGGGTGCCAGGCACAGGTCTGGTTGCATCCCTCGCGTATAAACGGACTTGTTTATTTCACGGCAGACAGCGATGCAATGATTACGAAAGGACTCATTGCACTTCTCATCAGGGTTCTTGATGGCCGGACGGGAGACGAAATCATGAACGCAGATCTCTCGTTTCTGGACGCGATCGGTATGAAAGAACACCTCTCCCCAACCCGTAAAAATGGACTGGATGCCATGATCAAGCAGATCAAGCTCTATGCTCTGGCATTGTCCTCTCAAGCGAATCAATCATGACTGATGTGACCCAAAATAACCTCACGCCGGAAATTCTTGAGAAACTGGTCATCGCATCGATCAAGACGGTTTACGATCCTGAGATTCCGGTGAACGTGTATGACCTCGGCCTGATTTACAACATAGAAGTAAAACCGGATTTTACGGTGGTCATTACCATGACATTGACAACGCCAAACTGCCCCGCGGCTGGTTTTCTTCCTGGCCAGGTTGAGGGCCGCGTACAGGATCTGGACGATGTGGTTGATGCGCGCGTAGAGCTCACTTTTGACCCGCCATTTACTCCTGACATGATGTCGGAAGAAGCGAAACTGGAACTGGGATTCCTCTAAGACCAGCGCGAACCGCCCTGAATTCTCTTAGTCGTATGTGCTACGGAATTCAGGAATCCCTCAGCCGGACGCTGTCAGATAATTCATTTTCGTCATCCTCGCGTATCACAAGATCCCTGTCAGACAGAAGAGTGCCGCAGCGCTCGATTGCCCGTGCAAGGCCACCTGCCAAGCTTCCCGATTTAATACCGAGAAGAATATCTTCCACGACGTAGGCCCAGTCTTCCGGATCGACACGGGCGTTTATTTCGGTATCGCCTACCACTTCCACTCGGTGTTCGAACAGGGAAACAAAAATCAATATTCCCGTTCTGTCCCGGGTCGAAAACACTTCTTCTTCGAGAAAAGCCCGCGCAGACCGATTCTGCACCGCTTCATTCATCGCTGCATCTGAAACGAATAACCGTTCCAGGATCGGAACATAACGAGCCAGCACAGCCCCTGTAATGCCGGATGCCAGTATAACGGTGGCGCCACCTGTAAATGTGAACAGCCATCCGAACGACCAGCCGGCATAAAACATGGACATACTGAAAATCAGAACAACGGCGACCAAGCCAAATTGAACAGCAGCTTTCCATGCCGTTTCTCGATACTGACCCGATCGTTTAATGATGTACGGCACGATTTCTCCAGCCGTCTTCTTTTCGGCCGCTACAACTGCTTCCTCTACTATTTTATGGTCTGCTTCCGTAAAGAGTTTATCCATTTTTCCGGGTATCTTGAATGACTTGTTCAGCACGCTGGTAGACGGGGTTTTTCGGATCGCCCACAATTCGTTTTACTTTTTCGAGTTGCTTGAGTGCCTGATCCACCCGATTTATTTTCAGCAACATGATCGCTCGATTAAAATTGGCATTCACATGCAGTGAATCGTAATCAAGGACTATCATCGTCTCCTGAATAGCGAGCATCGGGTTTTCGGTGTCATACATATAGGCAATGGCCATGTCGGTACGTGCATCAAGATTTTCAGGATTGATGACTAAAACCCGACGATATGCCGCAATGGATTTTACAGCGAAGTAGCCCTTTTCAACTGGATCAATTATTTCCATCCAGTCATAATACAGGTTCGCGGCAAACACCCAGATCTCTTCCGTATTTTCAATTTCCGCTACCTTTTCCGCTTCTTCCCCGGCCAGATCGAAGCGATTGGCGGCAACGTACAGGTCGACCAGCTCCCTCTGTCGATCCAATTTAGATTCGCCATCGATGCTCTCGATTTCTGAACGCAAAACCGTTTCTCTTTCTTTGAACTGAGCTGGAAGTGGACCCCGAGAAACGACCATTTCCTCTCCGGACGGCAGCTCGATCGACATACTTCGTCGATCCTGAATTACGATTGTAAACACGTACCAAACGATTATGATCAGTATCGATGCGCCAACGATGATCCCGACCCGCCGAGCGGCCCCAGGTTCAGATGAAGGCGGGTTCGACTGGCTCGATGTCTGCTGCGACGCAGCGCCGGACAATACTGGGGGTATATTGCCCGGCGTCGTTTCCGTCTTGACGGGTTTCGTCCGTCGGGTGTCGGATAGAACTTCGATGCGACTTCCGCACTGGTTGCAGAACCGGGAAGCCGAGGGATTGGGTACGCCACAGTGGTTGCAGAAGAGCCGGTCACCCTCGGTATTTCCTCTCTCTACACCGCTTGAGGCCGATGCCGCTGGTTCCTCAGAAGACGAGTCGAGGTCCGTAAAATCTTCCGACGTGAAGGTCCCGCATAAATCACACCGTGTCACCTCCCCCGCCAATCGAGCCCCACATCCTGGACAAGATCGCTGCATACCAGTTCGTAGTCTCCCTTCCTTATGACCGACTTCTAACGATTCAAATCAGCCGTAATGGCCTTGTCAACATCTTTTCTGAACTGACGTGACGGTTTGAAAAACGGAATGTATGTGGAAGGAACGTGAACCGGCTGATTCGTTCTGGGATTACGCGCTGTCCGAGCTGCGCGATGTTGAACGCTGAATGAGCCAAATCCCCGAAGATCAACTCGTTCCCCATCCAACAGAGATGCTTTGACGATCTTTATGAAGCCATTTACTACGGCTTCCGTTTCCAATTTGGTCAGGCCGGTCCCACCTGATATGCGTTCGATTATGTTTGCTTTGGTCACGAGCTTGTCTGTAAGTATAAGTGCGAATAATGGTTGAGTCTAAATTACGCCGATGTGGAGGTCATGATCCAGTCCTGAAAATGAACATTCTACCAACCTGTTTGACTGATCCGCGAAAACGTGGCAATTCTCGTTTCTGAACACCGATGGTGGTGTGGTTGAGAATGCGATTGTGTAATTTCATCGCTGTGATCTTGATTACTCAAAACCTAACCATAATATAGCTGATTCAATGATTACAGACTCTAAATCCGGTTCATTCGGTGCTCTGCCTGGCATGATTTCTCGGCCTCGTATGTTTTTTCTTCTGTCTCTGGTCTCGCTAAGTATGGCGTGTACCGATTCTCCAGAAAATTCTGAACCCGTAACGGCCCAGTACGTCGTTGATCGTGCCATCGAAGTGTACGGTGGTGATATACTGGAAAATGCCCGGGTAACGTTCGATTTCAGAGACAAGGCATTCGTCATGACGAGGAACAGTGGTGTGTTTTCCTACGAACGAATGTATACGGATACCGCCGGCGCCGACATCCACGAGATCATATCAAATGAAGGTTTCACAAGACTCATCAACGGCGAACAAACCGACACTGACCAGGACCTTCTGGCCAGAATGGAGCGCAGTGTGAATGCCGTGGTGTATTTCACCAGGCTTCCCAATCAGCTCAACGACGGTGCCGTGATAAAGCGATACCTAGGCAAGTCCGTGATCGAGGGACAAAATTATCACGAAATTGAAATCATGTTTGAGCAGGAAGGTGGTGGAAGGGATTATCAGGACCGCTTCATTTACTGGTTTCACACAGAACGATTCACAATGGACTATATGGCCTATTATTATTACACCGATGAGCAGGGATCACGATTCCGAAAGGCTGTAAACATACGAGAAATCGGCGGTGTCAAATTTCAGGATTATCTTAACTACACCGCGCCTGATATTACGTTTGACACCATTCAGGATTACGAAACGTTATTCAATGAAGGCCGCGTTGAACTGGTCTCCGAAATCACCAATGAAAACATAGTGGTCGAACAGCTCGTCGCGAATTAACACACGCCCGAACAACGTATTCCCTCAGGCCGCGCTTCCTGTAACTCTGAGTACTTCTTCAATCGTCGTTTCCCCCTGCAGTGCAATGGTACGCCCGCAGTCGGTAAGTGTCAACATCCCCTCCTCAACGGCCGCTGCCCGAAGACCATCTTCGTCCACAGTATCTTTGGAAGACATGATGATATTTCGAATTCGCGCCGTAAACGTGAGTGCCTCGGCAACAGCCCGCCGGCCTTTGAAACCACTTCCGCTACAAATAGGGCAATCTGGCACATTTCCCGCTTTATAAAGTTGGCCGCCGGCCATCTCCTCGTCCGTAAATCCGAGATGTTTCAGCGTTGTCGGATCCGGATTTTCTTCCGGTACCCTGCACTCCGTGCACAGCTTTCGAACCAGGCGCTGGGCTACCACAAGATTGATTGCATAGGCAATCAGAAATGGTTCAACACCCATCTTGAACAGTCTCGATACCGCCGATGGTGCGTCGTTTGTATGCAAAGTTGAAAAAGTAAGGTGACCTGTGTTTGCCAGTTTGATGGCCAACTCTGCGGTCGCCTGATCTCGCATTTCACCCACCATCACAATATCCGGGTCATGACGAAGAATGGCCCTGAGCGCACCTTCCAGTCCAAGGCGATGAGAGAGCTTGATCTGCCGAATACCCTTCATCAAATACTCTACGGGATCCTCTACCGTGAGAACGTTTACTTTAGGACTTACCACCTGGTATAAAGCCGCGACCAGCGTTGTACTTTTTCCGGACCCGGTCGGACCGGTAAGAATTACCATCCCGTTCGGCTGACTGATCGCTTGCTTGAATCGGTCCATGGCGACGCCCAGCAATCCGATTTTGCTCAGGTCTGTGAGGATCTTCCTGTCATCGAGTATTCGGATTACGATACTCTCTGCGTGGATTTCCTGTCTTGCGCTCGCGATCGGAAGAATCGAAACTCGGAACCGAATGAGTGTACCTTCCACCCACCGCTGGATATAACCGTCTTGGGCAGAGTCCCGGTCGAAGCGATCCACGTTGGTCGAGTTATCTTTTACAACCGAAATAAATGCTTCCGGTCGTACGTTGTCCTCAAGATGCCATCTTTCCAGTTCACCGTCAATCCGCATGTGGATTTCGATGTGTCCATCGGAATTTGGAAATATATGAAGGTCGGAAGCACCTTTCGTGACAGCCTCTACAAGAGCCGCCTCAAAAAGGTTTATGAGCCTGGATCTGCTTATTTCGGCTTCAAGGGCGTCCCTATCAACGAGGTCGTCGTCCTCGTTGAACTCGGTCCCCATATCGAAAACCGGCGGCGCATCCTCCAGCTTCTCGAGATACTGGTTGATATTGACAAAAGACGCTGATATTAAAGATCCCACCACCGACTGCGGGATATACATTAATTCAAATCTCTTCAGGTGAAGGCTCTGAATGAGCTGGTGTACCTCAGGCCTCGTAGGGTCGTGTGTAGCAAATGTCCATTTGGAATGACCATTGTTTTTGCCCGACTCCATGGAAACGGGAAGTACGAACAGCTCGACCATGCTGTCCCATGACTCCTCGGAGAACTCATCTTTACACGCATCGATGAATGCCAGGGTCTCTTTTTTGTCTATTTCCAGCTCTTTGAATGCATAAACAGACGCCGCTTCAACATATATTTCGTCTGTACTGATCGACTGATCCATCGTCAGGAGTCGCCACAGCGGGACGCGGATATTACGTTCTCTCAGGCGTGTCCACTCTATCCAGGCGGTCTGGAGCTGATCGTCTGATACGAGCTCGTTTTTTCGAAGTCGAGCAATGACCCGATCACGTTTTACAGCCGTTTCGAACGGAACCGTGTGGTCGTCGTGTGTATCGGACGATCTACCGGATCGGGGATGTGCTCGGGAATCCTGCGTCCCGTGTCGGGATTCAGGACGCCTGTCGGTCGGTAAATTCATTCGGTTGGTCTTTCTCTCGGAATCGCAGTCATCTCACTGTTTCCGATTCCTGACGGTTCTATTCATCGAGCGATTCGAAAATAATGCCCATAAACTCTTGTATCGGTTCAAACAGATGGTTATTAAGGCAATTACGACCTCAAATTTATCGATGATTCAACGGAAATAAGCGATTTATCAGCCTGGCAGCTCAAGATGTGCGCAATCGAGATCGGTGCGTAAAAGTCGCTTCTCGGCCCCGATACGAAGAATCAGGAATCGAAATCCCAGGTTGCTCTTATACACGAACCACGTAGCGACCTTTAATTTTGCCTTTGACGAAGGAATCGGCCAGACCGACCACTTCATCAAGTCCAATTTCAGTTGTTATGCTCCTTAAAAAGTCAGAAGATAATTCTTCCGCAAGTCGTGCCCAGACTCTCTGCCTCACGGGTACAGGGCACGTATTCGAGTCAATTCCAAGCAGTTTTATCCCCCGGAGAATAAACGGAAATACGCTCAAATGAAGATCACTCCCTCCGGCTAGTCCGCAGACGGCAATAGCGCCGTGGCGCCCGATCTGGCTGATAATTCTTGCCAGCGTTTGCGAGCCGACAGTATCGACAGCGCCTGCCCATTTTACCTTGTCCATGGGGCGCAAACGAGTCCCGCTGAATTCTGAACGGTCAAGAACCCGCGCAGCTCCAAGCCCGGTCAGGTAATCGTGCACGTCTGTCTTTCCTGTGCAGGCCACAACCGTATAACCTGCATTCGCCAATAATCTGATCGATAGCGAACCGACACCGCCTGTCGCTCCCGTGACCAGTATTTCCCCGTTTTCCGGACGTATACCGGCCTCCTCCAAAGCGACGACCGACAACATGGCTGTTACGCCGGCTGTTCCGATAACCATTGCATCAAATGCCGAAAGTCGCTCGGGCACGGTGACGATCCATTCAGAGGAGATCCGTTGAATGCTGCTGAGTCCACCCCAGTGTATTTCACCGAGACCGCCCCCGGTCGCCACAACGGAGTCGCCCGCCTGAAACCGCATATCCGATGACTCCATGACTATCCCGGCGAGGTCAATACCAGGTACAAACGGATATTCGCCACGAATAATATTCCCTTGATTCGTGATCGCAAGGGCATCTTTGTAATTGATGCACGAGTATTGGATGCGGACCAGCAGTTCTCCATCGGTAGGTAAATCGCCCATGTCCACTTTTTCTACAGCAACACCAAAGGTGGACTCTGTTTTTCGTATCAGCAGCGATTTAATCGTATCCATAGTGCGCAAAACGCGATCATGTCTGAAAAGAAGGTAATCTCCAGGAATATTTCAGGAAGTAAAGCCCCTGCCCGCTAAAATCCGGGGCGTTTCACAGTTCCCGTTTCTGAGTCAAGGCGAGGCCGCATGCCCACATCTGACCGGAGCGAATCAAACGTAATGGTCAGACCTTCGATCTCAGAGAACCAGCGACGTTCTGCCGTCCGACTGCCCTGCTGCCATTCATATTGCCCGGCCGTGCCATCTGATTTAATCTGAAGGGTACCGATCATATCATACCACTCGGATTGATAATCCGACTGCCAGTGCAGTTCGATTTCAGCTACATACAACTTCGTAAGGGGCTGATACGACCAGTCGTTGATAAATACGTAGGCCTTTCCAAGTCCAAAAAATCCTTTCAACCGATCAAGAATATTGCCGCCCGCCAGTTCCACAAGCAGGGCCAGTTCATCAATACGCTCCGCGTGGGATTTCGGGCGAATGACGACGGTATCCGTCGATACCAGAGTCGGTATTTCACCCAGTAAAGCATAAAGGTCAAAGTCCACCTGGGCGGAATCGGAGTCCATCATGCTCGACTTGATGTGAAACCGAAAATCCCGGTAGTGTGGGAAACGCGATATATTGAATTGGTTTCTCGTTCTCCGCACGGGAATTTCCACGGCGTCAGACTCGTTCCCGTGGACAAACGCCTTCAGATACGTTTCAGGCTGATTTCGAGGTCGTATTCGTTTCCACGCTTCTCCTCCATAATTCTGGCGAAACATGGAATAATCGAATCGATACGTACCTCGATCGTATGCCTCGTTGACCGGAAAAATAATGCTCGAAGTAACGTCCATTCTTTTGGGTGACGCTCTCACACTTCGTTGTTCACAAGCACGCCGCGAGTTGGAAATTCCGCAGCCTTCAATCAAGATTTCTTCGCTGTCACCCAATTCAATGTCGGGTATGGGCAGCCAGGGCTCAGACCCGACATATAATGTATCGTATGCAGCATCGAATATTGTCGTCCAATACTCTTCTGGAACAATCGGCGTGCGTCGTCCAAAAAAATCACTTTCCTCAAAGAAGAGGATAACCTCTACCGAATCCCAAGCCGTTTGTCTGATGTGGACGGAAGACACATAAAAATCAGGGCGACTGTTACAGCCAATGAGGCTCGAGAACAAAAGAATCAGGATGAGTTTCCTCACCAGTGTTTCTTGCCATGTCTCACGCATGAATCCACTGCTGTTTACGTCTGAATTGTGCGCTGATCCTACGCTTTAAAATCATACAGGATGCAGATTTCCTTGACGCATTCAGGAACGCTTACGCCCAGATAAAGTGTAATAATACGTGGTTTAAAAATCGCAATGTCGGGACTTTGTCCCACGACACCAAATATTTTCAACGGTCTATGTCTCATTCATCTCCGCATTCCACGGACCCGGCTACAGGGACGCGGGCGGAAGATTTTTTACCCATCAACGGCACCGATTTTATCGAGTTTTATGTGGGTGATGCCGTTCAGGCGGCCTATTTTTATCAAAGTGCTTTCGGATTTCAAAGAAAAGCTTATAAAGGACTCGAAACCGGCTCGAGAGAATGTACAAGCATTCTTCTTGAACAGGGAAAAATCAGATTTTTGCTGACCTCTGCTCAGGAGCCCGATTCATATGTGGCAGAACACGTTCGCCTGCACGGCGATGGTGTGCGCGACATAGCTCTCTGGGTAGACGATGCAGTGTATTCGTTTAATGAAACGGTAGCGAGAGGAGCGACCGCAGTCAGTGAACCGGAAGTCCTGCAGGATGAGAACGGAAAAATCGTGAGGGCATCAATTGCCACTTACGGCGACACGATTCACACATTCGTTCAACGAAACGAATACTCCGGTGCTTTCATGCCCGGATACGTTTCTCAATCGAATTCCCGTTGGGCTCCGGAGGATACGGGCCTTCAGTATATCGACCACTGTGTAGGCAATGTCTACGTCGGGGAGATGGATAAATATGCTGCGTTTTACGCCGACGTGATGGGTTTCAGAAACCTTCTTTCGTTCGACGACAAGGATATTTCTACCGAGTATTCTGCCCTGATGTCAAAAGTGATGGCGAATGGGAACGATCGTATCAAATTCCCGATCAATGAACCTGCGACCGGTCGAAAAAAGAGTCAGATTGAGGAATACCTTGATTTTTATCGAGGCCAGGGGTGTCAGCATGTTGCCATGGCTACCAACAATATAATTGAAACGGTGACCGAGCTTCGCAGTCGAGGGGTCAATTTTTTAACCGTGCCGAGCAGCTATTATGATGCGCTCACCGATCGCGTGGGTGAGATTGACGAAGAATTGACGGCACTGGGAGAGTTGGGGATTCTGGTTGACAGGGACGATGAAGGCTACCTTCTGCAAATATTCACTAAGCCCGTTCAAACCAGGCCGACCATGTTCTACGAAATCATTCAAAGAAAAGGAGCGAAATCGTTCGGGAAAGGCAATTTTCAGGCTCTTTTTGAGTCCATTGAAAGAGAGCAGGCATTGCGCGGTAATCTGTAACGAATATTCAGGAAGATCTGAACTGGGGGAAATCTCCTCACCAAAGAAGAGGAAAAAAGAATGCCACATTACAAACGCGTCGGGAATGTGCCGGATAAACGACACATTCAATTCAGAAAACCGGATGGATCACTCTACGCAGAGGAATTGATTGGCGCCAAGGGTTTCAGCGGAATACAGTCTATCGCGTATCACATTCACCCGCCAACCGTAGTTGATCGCATCGAAGATCCGATCGCAATCGATATCGACTACACAGAGTTCAATCCTTTACAGCACAGACATATTAAAGGATTTGATATAGAATCAAGTGGTGACTGGCTTACAAGTCGAAGTTATGTCATGGGCAACGATGACGTAATCCTGGCCGTGTGCACACCCACAAAAGAAATGGATTATTTCTACCGTAACGCGGTCGCGGACGAAATGATTTTTGTTCATGAAGGAGAAGGCGTACTGGAAAGCATGTTTGGCACCGTGGCCTTTTCGAAAGGGGACTATGTTCATATACCCCGGACCATATCGCACCAGTGGAAATTCACGGGAGACGTTGCCCCGCGGCTTTTAGTCATAGAATCCTACTCTGAGATTCACCCGCCAAAACGTTATCGAAATGACTTTGGTCAACTGCTGGAAAACAGTCCTTATTGTGAGCGGGATTTTCATGGGCCTGAAAACCTGAACCCGATTGATGAAACGGGCGAGTTTGAAGTTCGCGTGGCAAAGAACGGTTTCCTCCACCGCCTTTTTTATCGGCACCATCCGTTTGACGTGGTAGGCTGGGACGGTTACATGTATCCGTATGCAACATCCATTTATGATTTCGAACCCATAACAGGACGAGTTCACTTGCCTCCCCCAATTCACCAACATTTTGAGGGTCGCAATTTTGTAATCTGTTCGTTCGTGCCCCGAATGTTCGACTATCATCCCAAAGCCATTCCGGCCCCGTATAATCACTCTAACATAGACTCCGATGAGGTGCTCTACTACGTTGATGGAGAATTCATGAGTCGTCGAGGTGTCAACCGGGGATCGTTTACACTGCATCCAGGTGGAATCGCGCACGGTCCTCATCCGGGCGCGGTCGAAGCGAGCATTGGTAAATCCTCTACAGAAGAGTTAGCCGTAATGATAGACACGTTTCGGCCACTGAAACTCACGAAACAGGCTTTGGGGGCAGAAGACAGCGAATACATGTTTTCCTGGCGTCCCGAAATATACACGGAAATCGGCTCGAACGGAGCTACTGAATAGTCCGTTTCGGGACTATTTCTGAGTGGGTAAAACAGTATAGTTCTCGACCTATGTCTCCATTCGAAGCTGCGAAGCACACCTGGTCCTTGTATGCCGTGATTTCTTTGGGATTGGAGCTGATTTCGCCTTCCCAGATATCCGCAATGAATTCGGTCCGGGTCCCATTACTGCGCCAGAGCTCCGCACCCTCCGTATCCGTTCGAGCCGTGAAATAGATCCAATGGTCGATGTCTGTAAGGCCAAACGGAGATGAGCCTGCTTCGCCGGGGTTGATGTCGGCGACGAGCCTGGCACCATCGCCAGAAAAGACCCACAATTCTGCTCCGGATTGTCCATCATCCGCAGTAAAATACAGACCGAAGTCGGTTGATATCAGCGCGTTTACGCGACTGCTTGAAACCCCGGTGTGAATATCGGCAGCAATTTCAGGTTGTCCATTCGAGAGGAACCACAGCTCAGTGCCGGTCTCCCCATCTGACGCGACGAAAAACAATTTCCCCTCGTGTTCGAGTAATTCTGTCGGATTCGAGCCATCCGGTCCCTGATAAATGTCGCTTACGATTTCCACGTTTTCGCCGTCATATCGCCATAATTCAAGTCCTGTCTCGATCGTATACGCGACAAAATAAAGCGCATCTTCAAACACTGTCAATTTTGTCGGCATCGATCCGGACGCTCCGGAATAAACGTCGGCCACGAGCTCAACGTTTTCGCCATCAAATCGAAACAGCTCCGTTCCGGTCTCCGGACTCGAAGCTGAGAAATACAGGCTGTTTTGAAAATGGACGAACTCGTTCGGGCTCGAACTTCCTGCCCCTTCCGTGATGTCTGCCACCATTTCAATGTCAGATCCGTCCCAGCTCCAGAGTTCAAATCCTGATACGCCGTCATTGGCTTTGAAATACAGCTTCTCCTGATACTCGACCATATTTGAAGGATTCGAACTCAGTTCCGTTTCACCTATATCTTTTACGAGTCTTGCCCTGTTTCCGTCCAGAACAAAGAGCTCACGACCGTATGGCTCTACGAGGGCCGTAAAGTAGAGATCTCCCCGGTATTCGAAAAATCTGGCCGGCCCCGCATGCCCACCACCCGCGGCGAGATCGGTGACACGCTTCAGGCGCGATCCGTCGTATTTCCAGACTTCGGTACCCATCGTCCCGTCGTTCATCTGCAGGTACATACTGCCCTCAAACTCGAACATATAGACAGGATCTCCCGAGTCCGGGCCTTTAAATAAATCTTCAACCAGTCCGTTCTGATTTGGAGAAGGCGAACAAGACGCCAGCAGTGCTGCGCTTAATGAAAGCAGTCGTACCAGAGGGGCACCAGATAATAATCGCATATGGATTTCGGGTTGTTTTAAAACAGCAATATTCGACTGAACGAATTAATGTGAAAGGCAATTGTCAAGGATTTCGATTTTGATACGATTATTCCATCTACAGAGCACGATCAGCGCGACAGTCTCGCAAGGATGTTACTGCACGAAGAGTTGTTTTTCTGCCTCGACCAGCATTTCAGGTGTATCCACGTCCTGCCAAAACCCATCCCCGATATCCAGAACCGTCATTTTGCCACGGGTTGAAAGCGAATGCACTCCATCCGACAGCGATGCGTCTCCGGAGGCGTTATAAACCACTTGAATGGCCTCAATCAATCCGCTGGTACAAACGAAAAGGCCCGTGTCGACACAATTGTAATCCTCAATCCGCTTACCAATTTCACCTATTCGGCCGTCGATCACCAGAACCTTGGTCGCATCGTCTATGTCGAAAATTGATTCGAGTTTATAGTCGACGAGCAATGTCGCGCCACACAGCGGCGGCTCGTGATTTCCAGCAAGCGTCATCACGTCGTCACTGAATATATGATCGGCCATAGTCAACAGAAACTCGCCATCCAGGTATGGAGCCGCCGCCAGTACGGAGAGTCCGTTCGATAATTCATACTGGTCGTTCATTGCAAAAACCACTTCCAGAGAACCCGAATACGCCTCGCCAATCGTTTCCTGGATTTTTTCTCCCGAATATCCGAGCACGATGACGACGCGACCGCAGCCTGCTTTTTCAAGACTGTCGAGTGTACGCATCATCAACGGCTTTCCGGCCACTGGAGTGAGCGGTTTCAGATTGGTCTCACCACTTGTGCCTGCAAGACGAGAACCAAATCCAGCTGCCAGCACGACGCCTGTCTTAATTGCCATTCCTAAGCTTCAGAACGAAGTTCCGGTGCATAATGCTCGGAAATGTGGGTCACTGGATCTTCGCCAGCGATCATACGAAGGGTATTTTTGAGTCTGACGTGCTGAATGAAAATATCGTGCTCCTGAACGTGTCCCTTTTTCACATGAGGGCCCTTGAAATAAAAGGAGAGCCATTCCTGAATACCAGACATGCCGGCACGCCCGGCGAGATCCAGAAACAGGGCAAGATCCAGGACAATAGGAGCCGCAAGAATCGAATCTCGACACAAAAAGTTGACCTTGATCTGCATTTCATAACCAAGCCATCCGAAGATATCGATATTGTCCCAGCCTTCCTTGGAGTCACCGCGCGGCGGATAATAATTGATCCTGATTTTGTGGTACAGATCACCGTACAGATCAGGGTAAAGCTCCGGCTGAAGGATCGTATCGAGAACTCCTGCTTTCGTGACTTCCTTCGCTTTAAAACTGTCCGGGTCATCAAGCACCTCACCGTCGCGATTTCCCAGAATATTTGTAGAAAACCACCCTTTGATACCCAGCATCCTAGTTTTGAATCCAGGGGCCAGAATGGTTTTTATGAGCGTCTGACCCGTTTTGAAGTCTTTCCCGGCGATAGGTACTTCGTTATCCAGCGCCAATTGCTCGAGAACGGGCGAATCGGCAGACAGATTCGGAGCGCCGTTGGCATAGGGAATTCCCTCCATCAAAGCTGCGTAAGCATACATTTGGGACGGTGCAATCTGGGGATCATCATTACGAAGGCCTTCTTCAAACGCTGCAAGTGATTCGTGCACATCCCCCGGTGTCAAATAAATCTCCGTGGAGCCACACCATACCATGACTGCTCGTGTGCTGCCGGTTTCAGAAAGCTTGCTACGAATATCTTCGCGCAAAGCCTGCGCTTTGTCATACTTGGTGCCCTCTGTCTTCACATTAGGGCCATCCAGATTCCTCACATAGCTGCGATCAAAAACGGCCTTCATCGGTTTGATCGTTTGCAAGAAGTCCTTCAATTGCTCCAGCAAATACCGATCCAATACACTCGCTCTGACCGCAGCCTCGTACGCATTGTCTTCGAAAACATCCCACGCCCCAAATTCAATCTCATCGAGAGGACACAAATCTGAAAAATCTCGAATCAGCGGATTACGCATTTCAGACCTCTGGCCAAGTCGAATTGTTTGCATCTGGGTTACCGAGCCGATGGGCTTGGCCAGTCCACGCCTTATCGCTTCAACTCCTGCAATGAAAGTAGTCGCAACAGCGCCCATTCCTGGAAGGAGAACAAGGAGTTTACCGTCTCGTGGCTTGATACTGAATACTCGATCCATGTGTGTAACAGGTATTATTTTGCAGGAAATGTAGCCGGCGACGTCTATTTTTGGTTCTCGCCAGGTCGCGTACTCAACGCTTTATCCTTGCCCTGGTTCATTCTGATTATAAGAAGCGTTGTTGATATTTTTGTGAAGTCCTCGGGCAATCATAAAATCGTCTCCTTGTTTAAAATCACAGTTCCACTCACATGTTATAAAAGATGGGTAAAATTCAACACCCGGAAACGACCGGAACATTCCCTCTGGGACAGCAAATCGTATGGAATCCTGATCCCGAATGGATAAAAAACAGCAACCTGCAGGAATTCATGGAGACAAGGGCAATCAAGTCACTGGATGAACTCCAGAAACGGTCTGTCTCCGATCCCAAATGGTTCTGGCACGAAGTATTGGTTGATCTGCAGATCGAGTTCTCCACTCCCTATTCATCGGTGCTCGATACTGCGAATGGTATCGAGAATCCCGTCTGGTGTGTGGACGGCAAAATGAACATTGTCCACAACTGTCTGGATAAATGGCTTGCATCGGACGTTTCCGATACGACAGCCATTATCTGGGAAAGTGAGACGGGTTACAGAGAGGTGCTCACATACCGCGAACTTGACTCCCGTGTCTGTCAATGCGCGAATGCCCTCCGCCAGATTGGTCTCGGCAAAGGTGATTCGGTCGGACTGTTCATGCCCATGACGCTGGACCTGGTTGTTTCTTTTCTCGCTGTGGCAAAAATAGGAGCGATCATTTTGCCATTGTTCAGCGGATATGGTTCGCGAGCGATCGCCACAAGGCTCAGAGACGGGGGTGCGAGGGCTGTCTTCACATCTGATGGCTTTTTTCGTCGTGGAAAGACTGTACATCTTAAAGCGGTACTTGACGAGGCGTTGCAAGAATGTCCTGACGTAGAAACAGTGATCGTGTCGAATCTGATTTCGGACGGAAAGCTGAAAATGAATTCCAATCGCGACATTTGGTGGGATACTCTGGTGCCTGGTCAGCCCGTTCATGCCGAAACCGAAAAAACCAGCGCCGAGGATGTCGTCATGATCATCTATACGTCCGGGACAACCGGTGAGCCGAAGGGGACCGTTCACACGCACTGTGGTTTTCCCATCAAAGCGGCTCAGGATATGAGGCAGGCCATGGACCTCAAGCGCGGCGAATTGATGTACTGGATGACAGATATGGGATGGATGATGGGCCCATGGCTGGTATTCGGTACGCTGTTGAATGGCGCCGCCATGTTATTCTACGACGGAGCACCCGATTATCCGGATGTCGGAAAATTGTGGCGTATGGTAGAGGAAAACAGGGTGACTCATCTCGGTGTATCTCCGGTTCTCGTGCGGGCATTAAAACCGCACGGAACCAGCGCCGTACAGAACGCCGACTTATCCAGCCTCAGGGCCGTTTGCAGCACCGGTAGTCCATGGGACCCGGAGTCGTGGTTCTGGGTTTTTGAGAATGTCCTGGAAAGCAAAAAGCCCATTCTGAATTATTCGGGGGGTACAGAGATCAGCGGGGGCATAATCAGCGGTAACTTTTTCACACCGATGAAACCCTGTTCATTCAGCGGGCCGATTCCCGGAATGGCTGCTGATGTAATAGATGAACAGGGCCGTTCTATTCGAGGTGCCGTGGGTGAACTGGTTATCAGGGGCCCCTGGATCGGAATGACGAGGGGATTCTGGAATGACCAGGAACGATACATACAGAGCTACTGGAGTCGTTTCCGAAACGTATGGGTACATGGCGATTTCGCGGCGATTGACTCAGATGGACTCTGGTATATTCTGGGCCGGAGCGATGACACCATAAAAGTTGCCGGAAAACGCTTGGGGCCGGCAGAGGTCGAGGCAATTATCAACGGACATGATTCCATCCGCGAAAGCGCGGCCATTGGTGCGCCGCACGAAATCAAGGGAGAGGAACTCGTGATCTACTGCGTTCCGGAATCTCCGAATCTCGCAACTGACAGCCTCCGTTGCGAACTCACGCAACTCGTGATCGATGGACTGGGCAAACCTCTGAAACCGAGCACAATATTATTTTCGACCTCACTGCCAAAAACAAGGAATGCAAAAGTGATGCGTCGGCTGATCCGTGCAGTATATCTTAACGCGCCCCCCGGTGATACATCGAGTCTCGCTGATCCAGATACGCTCGATGCAATTCGACATGCCCGGTGAACCGCCTGTCGAATCGATGCGTTACAGTCTCCATTTTCCTGCTGAATACAAACATCGGTTTTTTGATGAGACACAGGCTCATACTGCCACTGTTGATCGTGCTCTTTTCCGCGCCTGCTCCCGCACAGGCCCAGCCGAATCGAGCTGCGGTTATCACAGGTCGTGTGCTGGATGCCGAGACAAACCTGCCGCTTTCAGGCGCACACGTTTTTATTGCATCGTCCATGATCGGGACGATCACGGACGACGATGGTAATTACAGGCTGGAGCGCGTGCCAACGGGGGCGCTTCGACTGTACGTCTCGATGCTTGGATTCGAGCCGCAGTTCAAAGATTTACTCCTTCAAACTGCCCAGGTATATACGTATAATTTTATCCTTGAAACAAAAATACTGGAAGTCGGAGAAATCGTCGTCGAAGCGGAAGGTGATGAACACTGGCTCGAAAGATTAAAAAAGTTTACCCGATTATTCATTGGAGAATCTCCGAACTCCTCGGAAGTTACTATCACCAATCCCGAAGTACTCGATTTTCAAGCGTCTGGAGGAACTCTGACGGCCTTTGCGGGCGAGCCGCTGGAAATTGAAAACAAGGCCCTCGGATACAAAATCAAATATTTCCTGAACGACTTCAACATGAACTC
>JACZYD010000149.1 GCA_022571255.1 Bacteroidota bacterium | reverse complement strand
TTTCATAAGTATCTGGCCGCAAGGTATCCGGAGCTTCAATCCTGCATCGAAAACCTCGTTGATGCCCTTCGTAATCGTCGAACCTGTTTTACACATGGCGATTATTCACCAAAAAACATGCTCGTCAATCCGGACAGCAGTATAATTTTACTGGATTTTGAAGTGGCACACTGGGGTAATCCGGTATTTGATGTGGCGTATTGTCTGGGTCACCTGATGCTCAAGGGATGGGCGCTTGGCCGTAATAAGGAATTCGGATGCCTGATCGGGGCCTTTCTTGAGGCGTATACATCAGAAACGGAGCCACTGCTTCCGCATCTCGGGCTCATGCTGCTGGCTCGTCTGGACGGTACGTCGACCGTTGATTACGTGGTTGATCCTGATCTGAGATCGGCCATCCGAAACGTCTCTGTATCCTGGATCAAGCAGGCGCGGAATTCCGGTTCAGCCGAACTCCCGAGTCGCAATTACGAACAGATCTCGGGAGCCCTTCTTTCGTAGATATTTATCCACCGAAGAGCCATGCCCGGTTCTTGAGTGGATTCGACCAGGCTTCGATCACAACCTTGCAGACGACACTCACGCCGCACAACAACTCAGTTTTGCTACGTCTTTACTGAACGAGATCGCTGCAAGTTTTATTCCTTCACCCAGCGTGAGGTAAGGATGGAATGTAGACTTGATCTGGTCAACCGTGATTCCGTATTTGATGGCCAGCACGATTTCCATCAGTAATTCCGATCCTTCGTGTGCCAGAATACGAGCTCCCACTAAGAGATCTGTATCCACGTCCCGGATCAGTTTTATGAATCCGCGTGTATCTCTGCTGGCAAGTGCCCTCGAAACGTGTACGAGGTCGAGTCTTGTGGCTTCGTAATTGATTCCGGCCCGTCCCGCCTCTTTTTCATCCATGCCGACTCCTGCAAGCTGAGGATCAGTGAATATGACCCAGGGCAGGGCGGTGTAGTCCCGCTTCTTATGCATACCGCGCAGTACGTTCTCTGCTACAAGACTCCCTTCATACGCAGCCGAATAGACAAATTGCTGCCCGCCAATCACATCTCCGGCACCAGAAATGTCAGCGATATTCGTCCGGAGCGTATCGTCCACTACAAGGAATCCGGATTTGCCGATCTCGATACCGAGTTTTTCGAGGTTCATTCCGTCGGTATTTCCCATCCGGCCTGTCGCAATAAATAAATGCGAGCCTTCGATGGTGGTGGAAAGATGATCTGCGATAGACACGTCTACCTGAATCCCGGCGGGACTGCTGCGCACGGCTGCAACTGTGACGCCTGTTCTGATATCGACCCCGTCAGTCTCAAGAAATTTGCGGAGCGCCGAGGTGATCTCTTCCGATTGTGTCTTCAAAATCCGACCGGATCGCTGCAACATCGTTACGCTCGAACCAAGCCGTGCGAACATTTGTGCGTTTTCAAGGGCGACATAACCGCCGCCGAGAACAATAAGTCTTTCTGGAAGCTCGGACAGTGCATAGAGCGTGTCGTTGGTCAGGTAGGGCACGTTCGCTATCCCTGGAATGGTCGGCACATAGGTTCGAGCTCCGGTAGCGATCAATATATTCTTCGCCTTGTACTCACATCCGCCCGCCAGAACCGTGTTCGGTTCGGATAGTGTCGCGCGAGCGTCTACAATCTCAATGTTCGGATCGTCGGCAACAACGTCAATATATTTGCCCTGGCGCAGCTCGTCGACCAACTCCTGTGTCTGTCGGGTGATGGCGCCGAAGTCTGTAACGCGGCTCGACGAGTCGATGCCGTCGAAGTTATGATTCGCGCTTCGGTAGTGTGCCTCAGCTGCGCGTATCATGGTTTTGCTCGGCACACATCCCACATTGACACACGTGCCGCCAACAGGAAGACCCTCGTTGATGATAATTGCCCGACCGCCGAGCTCGCTTGTTTTTATGGCCGCAGCAAAAGCAGCCGAGCCTCCACCGATGATGATGAGATCGACGGTCACTGATTCAGTCGTGTTTTTTACTCTCATTTCTCCTTGATGGATTGCCGCCGGATCTGTTTTCTGCTTCGTTACCCTTCATCCCGCTCAATTTCTTTCACCGAGAGAATCATCAGTTCAAACGTGGTCTCTTTCGTAATGCGCTCCATGAGCAACTCAGCATTTATGGTTTCTTCTTCGAACACGACGGAGAGCGAGTGTTCTTCCACGTCCACGTCCACGGAAACGACCCCGTCAATTTCGTGGATCGCTGCTCTCAAACCGGATACACATCCACTGCAGAAAACAGACTCAATACTGTATTTGGCTACCTTTTTATCGCCGTCAGACGGTGTCGCCGCGAACGTTTTTGCGAACGGAATCAACATGATGACGAGCACGACGATTCCGCGTGGCAAAATTCCGGTTTTCATCATCAGACCACGGACCGATTGGATTTTTGTCATCAGATTTTTCATTACAACGCACCCTGCTTGAGTGTTGCCGGATACCCGATTTCCGAAGTGGCCACTTCCATATCTTTTATTGAAACACGCACAGGGTCGAAACGAACCACGGCTTCGGGGGGTTCAAAAGTGACGAGAGCTTCCTCGACGCCGTCCAGATTCGTGAGCGCACGCGAGACGGTCACGTCGCACAATTGGCACGTCATGCCTTCAACTTCAAGGACTATCTGGTGGAGACCGGAAAACCTGGCGGCCTCGACGATCGCCTCGTTGGCCGACGACGCCCGAATGATCCAAGGCGATGCGATGAGCAGAGCCGTAATCACGAATCCCATCCCCAGAAGAGACCTGCGTTTCATGTTGCTCATTCCCTCTTCGCAGTCACAGTCGGGGCGGCGTGCACGCTTGACTTCGCGCAAGCCCACATAGCCGAGCACCAGAACAGCGACTCCAATAAAAAATGGTCGGTAAGGCTCCATGGCGGTAAATGTACCGACGAGCGATCCACCGATGCCGAGCGTAACCAGGGCCAGTGGAATGGTGCAGCAGGCTGAGGCCGCAACACCTGCGCCAATGGCCCCCATCATGCCCCAGTCTTTTTTAGTTTCTTCGTTCATGGTTCTTCGTTCAGTATTCTACAGGGTTTGAAGTCCGTCCAGGACAAGGGATATATCAGAAGTCTCCTGTTCCTTAAAAAGTGAAACCAGCATGCGCGCGAATGGATTATCCATGTAAATCCGGTAATAAACGGTCTGAGCATCGCGACGTGATTCAACCAGTACCTTTTCCCTCATAATTTTCAGGTGCCGGGAAACAGCAGGTTGCGTGATGCCGCAGATATCAGACAGATCACATACACAAAGTTCGTTTGAGCGCCAGAGTACATATAAAATGCGCAGCCTCGTTTCGTTACCGGCCGCAGACATGAATGCGGACATCGCCACGATGTGATCGTTCGAGAACGCATCTTTTCGCAGCGATTCGAGTTTCTCGGCGTCCACATTGATTCGGATACACGATTGATCCGTGATTTCTCGACCTGGCATTGTATAACCGTTCAGTTAATGAGTGGATCGGTAGTATAACTGAGCTGTTATAATGTTCCGCAAATAAATGATCACCCTTTCGAGTTTTTCGGACGGTTACGTACCGCTTTATTGCGTTTCAATTTTACGTATGCTTTTTTCCGTTCAGGTCACCATCAGCATCGCACAATCCTGCAGTTTCATCCGTTATTGACTATTTTAGGCAAACAATTTTTAGAATTTCAGTATGATCGCCGTGTCCACAGGACACCAGACGTCGTGGCTTTCCAGAGGATCTACCCTCAGTGGGATTTTTTCCGTTCTACTCGGTTCTACCGTACTGGTGGGCTGGTACTCCGGAACGGAAATTCTCATCCAGATTCGCCCTGAATTTGCCCCGATGCAGTACAACACTGCGCTCGGATTTCTGCTCTTCGGATTGGCCCTTCTGGGAACGATCAGCGGCAAAACCAGACTGGCGCTGGTGTCGGGAAGCCTGGTTGCCTCACTTGGCCTTCTGACCTTGATCGAATATGTGTTCCTCCTCGATCTTGGCATCGACGAGCTGTTCATGGAGCACTATATCACGATTGCCACGTCGCACCCCGGGCGAATGGCACCGAATACGGCATTGTGTTTTCTGTTGAGCGGATCTGTGATTGTACTCGCCGCCAGGGACGAATGCGGAAGTCGCCGTAATCCATGTCTTGGCCTGGTCGGGAGCATCGTGACAGCCCTGGGGCTGATCGCCTTATTTGGTTATATCAGTGACATACCAACAGCTTATGGCTGGGGCCAGCTCACTCATATGGCCATGCACGCGTCAGTGGGATTCATCATCGTTGGATCGGGTCTCTCTCTCAGAGCCTTTCATATTGGATCTGTCGGCGGCGAACGAATACCGGCCTGGCTTCCCCTGTTTTTCGGATTGGGGGTTCTTACCGTGACCATCTTGATGTGGCAAGCGTTGAGCACCAGATTCTATCTGACAGAATCCGTTTTCCCTGGCGTGGTTCTTACCGCGGGAATTGTCGCCGCTTTACTTCTATCACTCTCTATCTGGCTGTCTCAAAAAGCGTGGAGTCAGGCAGATCAGTTGACGAAAGCCAATGAGAAGCTCAAAAAATGGGAACTGGTGTTCAAACATGCCAAATGGGGAATCGTCATTACTGATCCAGCCTCTGATGAAATTATTTCCGTAAATGCGGCGATAGCCGAGATGCACGGATACAGTGAGGAAGAACTCCATCAGATTAATCAGGCCGATCTTTTCTCGGAGGAGGACCGGGCACTTCTTCCTGAGAGAACGAGTCAGGTTCAGGACAAGGGTCATCTCGAATATGAGTCGATGCACAAACGTAAAGACGACTCGCTGTTTCCTGTGTTAGAAAGCGTTGTAGCCATTTACGACGAAGGCGGAAATGTATTATACCGCGTTTCCAACGTGCAGGACATCACCGAAAGCAGGCAAGTAAAGGAGGCATTGCTTTTAACGCAGTTTGCGGTTGATAATAATATGGATCCCATTTACTGGGTCCGTGCAGACGGACGGATTCGTTATGCAAACAGTGCAGCATGTGAAATTCTTGGCTATACACGCGACGAACTGGAGTCGATGACAGTTTCTGAAATTGACCCGGATTTCCCCATCGAAGCCTGGCCGGACCACTGGCTCGAGATGAAAAAAGAGGGATCCGTGACGTTTGAAGCCCACCATCAGAGAAAGTCAGGAGATGTATTTCCCGTTGCAATAAGGACCAGTTTTATTGAATTCGAAGGCGAGGAATATATCTGGGCCTTTGTGCGAGACGTTACAGGGCGAAAGGCAGCGGAAGCCGAAACCATACGGTTGAGTACGGTCGTTGAGCAAGCGCCCGTAACAATTTATATTACCGACTTGGATGGCTGCATCATCTATGCGAACCCGCATACACAGACCAGTAGTGGTTATTCGTTTGCGGAACTTGAAGGTCGGACTCCCGCCATCCTGAAAAGTAATTTTCAAGACGATGCACTCTACCAGAAACTGTGGGATACAATTTCTTCCGGAAATACGTGGACCGGAATCCTGGTCAACAAGGACAAGGATGGAAATATGTATCACGAGAGCTCAACGATTTTTCCCATCAAGAATCCGGATGGGGAAATCATCAATTATGCTGCCGTAAAGAGAGACATAACCGCCCGAGTCAAACTGAATGATGAACGAGATCGTTTGCTGGAGAAGATCCGGGAACAGGCTCGTACGGAAAAAGAGAATCAGCAACTGATCCAACGACAGGATCGGCTGGCAGCGGTCGGGCAACTCGCGAGCGGAATCGCCCACGACTTCAATAATATCATGGCGGTCATCATTCTTTATGCTTTTCTGTTATTGAAGACTCCCGAAATCACCGCTGAAATGAAAAAGCGTCTGTCGGTCATTTCGGACCAGGCCGAGATGGCCTCCGATCTGACCCAGCAGATCCTGGATTTCGCCCGGCGATCTACGCTGGATCGCCGGGCGGTGGATTTGAATTCCATTCTGGAGGACGCCGTCAAATTACTTGAACACACGATTCCCGAAAACATCAGGACAACGTTCAGCGCGAGTCGTGATGAATACATCGTAACGGCTGATCCCGCGAGGATACAGCAAGTCATTATGAATCTGGCCCTCAACGCCCGGGACGCAATGCCGGAGGGTGGAGAATTACGTATCACTTTGGAACGCAAGGAGTTGAATGACAAAGACGAGTTACGGAAACTTGGACTTACGCAAGGGGAATGGATGCTGATTAAAGTCGCCGATAATGGCCGTGGTATATCACGGGAACATATAGAGCATATCTTTGACCCATTCTTTACGACAAAACCTGTCGGAGAAGGCACAGGGCTGGGACTGGCTCAGGTCTACGGCATCATGAAACAGCATGA
>JACZYD010000035.1 GCA_022571255.1 Bacteroidota bacterium | reverse complement strand
GCTTTTCGATAATTAACACCCGACACGAGCAGAACCCCCGACAATTCAAATACGGGGTTGATCATGAGCCCCCTGGTCGGATTAAGATAGTCGTCGAGTTTGCCGATGGTCAAACCGACAGCTCCGGAGTTTACATTGTAGAGGTCAAATGGCTCGTCTGTACCTCGCCCGGAGAGAGGCACGCTTTTACTGGTCGTGAATTCAAGGGTGGCATTTCTGTACTTCAGAACGCGCCACAATAGTGTGCCAGTCGCACCCAGGGAATAAAGATCTGTATTCTGGTTGGGATCGTCAACTCGATTGTAGAATGGTGAAACGGTAACGGAAAGACCACGGCGAAAGACAAACGGCTGTCGAATCGAAAACGAAAGGTTTGTTGTTCTCCTTTCCGTTTTTCCGTTGCCAGGATCCGAGAGCCATCCTGTCTCCATAATTGCAGAGAACGTGGCTGCTCTGGCACCACCCAGAAAATTGCGGTGGGTTAACGAGCCGTCAAAGGCTATCCCGAACTCCCGGGAATAACCGGAGGAGAGAGTGAGTGAGCGTCGGTTGGCTTCTCCGAGTCGATATCGAACGGTGAGAGTACTGTCCGCAGGCTGTTCCGGAAGTTCGGCAATCGCAAATCGAAACAGGTTCATTTCAAAAATATCCCGCTGACCCTCGGACAATTTTTTACGGGAAAAATATTCTCCCGTTGAAAAGGGTAATTCTCTGGTAACGATGTAATCATCGACCGACTCGTTGCCTTCAATGATAATTTCAGAAACTCTGGCACGAGTTTCCGTTACGACCGAATACATGGCGAAAACCTCGTTTGCAGTCGAATCTATCCTGGGAGACGAAGTGATCCGGGCGAACGGGAAACCTCCATTCTGGAGGAAGGTGACAATCTTATTCTGTATCCTGAGAGACTCAAATTCTGAGTACCGACCGCTGTCCGGGAATACAATTTTTCGCTTCAGTTGCAGCCACTGCTTGTCGATCGGATCTGGCAGATTATCCATTCCCTGGATGGTGAGATTTTTTACCAGAAGCGGAGGTCCTTCCCGGATAGAAAATATAACATGAACCCGGTTTTTTCCGAGATCGAATTGAGAGGCGAAAAAGTTGATGTCTGTATGCAGAAATCCCTGTCTGGAGTAAAATCGTTCAAGACGAAGCACATCTCGCTGCAGTTCAATCGGTCCGAGCGTATGCGTCTCGACGTTGAAAAACGGAAGAAAACTAAGAAACTTAAGAACTCCGTACAGAAATCCTGGAGCAGTAGTGGCGATTTCCTCCGATAAACGGATGGGCGTGTATGATTGTGTTGTCCCGAATTTGAATGATATTTTCGAAACCGTTGTCTCCGAATCCGTCTCCGTCAGATTTGCCTGTGCGCGCGCCGGACGTGACCCGAATTGCAGGCTGAAAACCATTGTCAGTACGAGGGCGGTTACACGGTACGTCATCCGGCGTTCTTTCTCGAAGATTCAATAGCGGTACTTTTAAACGCATTGTCTTCACGGCTGGAGATCAACTGCCGGTACCGTCTTTCGTGTAACACGGTGATCACGGCTCCAATGTTGAGGACAATTCCTGAATAGTATGCCCAGAATATGGTGGCAAAAATGAGTAAAAATGTATCGCCGAGAGGTGTTAACCATCCCCGCTCAAATCCACCTGTTCCGGTCGCATATTGTGTAAATCCAATTTTCCCGAACTCCCACATCAACGCTGTTATTACAGCTCCGATAAGGGCGCTCCGGACTTTTGATCTCGGAATGGGAACGAGGTAAAACAATTGAAAAAAGACGGCGGTACTCAGCAGAAACGGCAGGATTACGCCCGTTGACGTGAATGCGCCGCGCCAACCCCGCCGGACCCACTCCGGATCAACGCCTATTTCCTGTAAAAAGGAAAGTCCGGACGAATCCATGGTTTGAAGGACGAGCGTAATCACGATAGAGAGAAGAAAAAAAACGCCGACCTGAAGCACCATGCGAAAATCGAATAAATATCCGACGGCTATGCTCCGGTTTTCATGCCACTCTTCGTGGAAGATATTGGCAAAAACGGTCCTCAACGTAGTAAACAAAGTAACCGCAGCCAATAAGAGCCCGATGATTCCGATGGTGGTCAATGCTCCGGAGATATCCTGCAGCCGGCCAAGGAAACGGATCAGTTCGTCGCTTTGATAATCCGGAAAAAAATCGCGGATCAGCTTCGCCACATATTGAAAGGGTTGTTCGCGCTGAAGGAATTGTCCAATGAGTCCAGTTCCAAGCACTACAAGGGGCACAAAAGTAACGATCACTTTGAATGCAATTGCCTGGGCTCCTATGAAGACGTGTTTGTCTTCCATTTCCTGGACTAAACCCGCAGCGTAGTACCGA
Source organism: Bacteroidota bacterium (assembly GCA_022571255.1). GTDB lineage: Bacteria > Bacteroidota > Rhodothermia > Rhodothermales > UBA10348 > N075bin62. Next base: position 24,980 of record JACZYD010000035.1, on the reverse strand, counting down.
ACAGTCTCAAAGATCCGGGAGTGTGACATTTTGGAGTTGATTATCGAGCGAAGCAATCACAAAGTACCAAAAAAAGAGGCCCGGAAGCGATTGCTTCCGGGCCTGCGTATTGTTGTAATTACTTGGGTCGTTTCATGCTGAAGCTCGGCGCCGTTCGTAAACAGGGTCACCTGTGCGACGAATTGTATCCTCAGTGATTCGACAGACTGAAAAGTCAGGTGTCGAATGTACATTGAACATGATTTCGAGCATGGTATCCTCAAGAACGGCCCGCAACCCTCGTGCACCGGTACCCAATTTTCTGGCTTTCTCGACGACGGCGTCAATCGCTTCAGGATCGAACACAAGATCCATTCCGTCCATGGCGAATAATTTCTGATACTGTTTTAACAGCGCATTCTTGGGTTCCAGGAGAATATTGCGCATGGCATCGACGGAGAGTTCCATTAACGACGCCAGTACGGGCAGTCGACCGATCAGTTCGGGGATGAGCCCGAATTTCAGAAGATCATCGGGTTCGACGTACTGGAAAATCGACGGGTGATGTTTGTCAACCTGGTTGCCGGGCTCGGCGGTGAATCCCATGGAACTGGTAGAGATTCTCTGTGCGATGATATCGTTCAAGCCGTCAAATGCACCTCCACAGATAAACAGGATATTCGACGTATCGATATTGATGAGACTCTGCTCGGGATGTTTGCGGCCACCTTTCGGCGGGACACCGGCGATTGTACCCTCCAGGATTTTCAGCAATGCCTGCTGGACTCCTTCGCCGGAAACGTCGCGAGTAATCGATGCATTGTCCGATTTCCGGGCAACCTTGTCCATCTCATCGATATAAATAATTCCGCGTTCTGCAAGTTCGACATTAAAGTCGGAAGCGTGGAGCAGATGCGCGAGGATGCTTTCTACATCCTCACCAACATAGCCAGCTTCGGTCAATGCCGTGGCATCCGAGATCGAAAAAGGGACGTCCAGAACGCGCGCGAGTGTCTTCGCCAGCAGGGTTTTTCCTGTTCCGGTCGGACCGATCAGCAGAATATTGGATTTTTCAAGTTCGACATCACTGAATACGTCGGGGTACTCCTGTGCGTCGATTCGTTTGTAGTGGTTGTAAACGGCAACGGAGAGCGCCTTCTTTGCATGATCTTGCCCGATGACATACTCGTCCAGCGCTGATTTGATTTCCCGCGGGGTGAGTCGTTTCTGGGGCGAAGATCGGACAGGTGTTTTTCTGAATTCAGTTACCGGACGATCAGAGACGTCATTACTGACGATTCCGGATGCGTCGGTAATGCATCGGTCACATATGTAGACATCGGGACCTGCGACCATGGAAGTTACTTCGTGGGCCGTACGGCCGCAGAAGGAACATTGTATTACGTCGTCCCCTTTCTGATCACTCATATTAAGCCAAAACCTGTATCCTGAAACACCTTTCAACCCGCGATAAAGCGGGTTTGCCACGCACTTTGTATCGCACGCACTGGCAGAATACTTAAACCGTTTCTGCCCGTATCATACGCGACCCAGCGAAATCCGATTCGAACCCCGGCAAGATGTGTCCAAAACCAACCCATGAGTCTGTCAAGTTCCCTTCGTCGAGCGGCTCTGGCCAGAGGTATTTTCTGGTACGTCCGAGCGTGTACTCCGACGGATGGGTCACAAACGGGTTCATACAGCGGCCAGTGAATTCTGTCAAGTACAATGCTCAACGTATTCAAATACAACTGAATTCTGTCGAGTACAATGCTAAACGTATTTTTGTCCGGAATCTCGCCAGTAAGCTGCCACCGCTTCTTCCGTATCCATGGAGTCAGCGCACGCCGATTTGGATTTTACAGCGGCTCCCGGGGGCAGAATGCTTTCCCTTGCGGAAGACGTTTTACGCCGGTCAGGCCCTCAGGGCCCGTCCGGCGTCGCGTCATGCGTTACTGACGACGTCTTCTCCATACTTGGTTACAAGAAATCTTTCTCGATACAGATTATAGGCCGTAGTACAGACATTGGAAGTGTAATACGCATTGAATCCTCCGCCCACGACAGCTCCCGCTACAGGCACAACCTGGGCCAGTTTTGCTCCCGTCAGTTTTAAACCCAGAGCTTTCGCCGCTCGCTGAAGTGCCGCCGAAAGCCCCAATTGTTCGAGAGTCTGCATGCTCTGAATACGTGCGGCTCGTGAGGCAACACGCATCGCCGGTGCGAATGTGAACTCTTTTGCTTTGTTACTGGGATGGGCAACGTAGTTGAGCATTTCAAAAGCGTAAAGTCGCTCCTCGGGTGCGCTGATATCGAATCCGCAATACGTTGCGTATTCACCAGCTGCCCTCAAATTGATAGATACCAGGGCAATCAGGTCCGGTACGATACCCGCCAGTCCGGCAAGGCCTGTCGCCGTGCCTTCGGCTGCGGCAAGGGCTGTGTATTTCCTTTTTAATCCTTCGACGACCGAATCTACGTGCTCAAGATCAAGGGCTGCAATGTCGTCGTGAGAGTTGACGTCGTGGCCCGAGTTTCTGAAATCCTTGAATACCGCATCTGTCCAGACAGAATCCTGTGTGATTTCATTGGTAAGATCAAGTAGTCCCGTGACTACATTCTCGATCGTCCACTCAATTCCCGGAATGCGGCGGGCGAGATCGGTAAGATCATTCCAGGCTACGGCAGCAGCGCTGGATAATTTCGAATACCACGCCGCTGACGGAGAGCGCCACGCATTGATCTGCTTCAATGCTTCGCGTTCATACGGTGATAATGTGGGTGTGGCTTCGCTCATATGGTTCTCAAACCGATTGCTTACATACTATTCGTCCCGAATTGATACTGCTTCAAAACGACAGCCAGGTACGACGAATTGCTTCCGAGGCGTCTGCGTCTTATTCGGGGCCTCTGTTTATACGCCGGAGAGCACGCAGGTTGTTGCAGAGAAGGGAATTCTGTTTTTTTCTGCACCAATCAGTTAACAATCGGCCAGAAGATACCGAATCTGAATCGTTGTGCGGGAACAGGATAATCGGGTGATATCAGAATGCCATTCCCGGTATTTTTGCCCTGCAGAATATTTTCGAAGCTCAAGAAAATGGTCGCTGTTTTGACTCCGGCCTCTACGATCAGGTCGATTCGACCCGATTCCGGAACAGTTCTTTCGAAACCTTCCGGCAACATCAACAATCCGGAACGCGTGTCCAACCTTCGTCCTTTCATGCTTGCGGACCACGTTCCGCGAATAGAAAAGTTCAGATCGAGATCATCTTCGAACAGTCGCCGATGAATCCCGACACGGCCGTGAATCCAGAATTCAGGGAGCGCATCCTCTTCTGAGACCGCAGCGACCGATTCATCGTCGGAATAACTGCGGACGTATGTCGGTCTCAGCAATGCATAGAATCCCTGCTCTGAGTACGAACGGAACGCCAGATCGAGGTATCCTCCAAGCCGCACAAAATTTCCAGCGAGTATTACAGCGGTGGCTGACCGGGACTCTTCGGCCAGAAGCCAGACCGTCTTGTTCTTTTCGGACGATGCGAACGCTGTTGCTCGAAAACGGAAAGCTCCAGCCGTTTTACCGGCGTCCATGCTCGCTCGCGCACGCCGCATTTCGGGCGCGTCGGCCAACGGTGTTGTATATGATCCGAATCCACGTGTATCCATCCACGAGGATCGGATACCCGAATAACTGAGTACAATTTTCCCCGGACCATAATAAAAGTGTACTCCTGCACTTGGAAAGGACGTTTCATCATCGTAGTGGAATCCAGCATTCAATATGAGATCCCGTCCGAACACGACCGTAGAGTCAGAAACACGAACTTCTGAGTAGATCCGTGTGTCGTCGTCCGGTCGAGTCCCTGGATTGGCACTTGCAAGCCTGTCCATCGAGGCCGAAACAGAAAATGTGAAAGATTGTCCACGAAATGCCCAACCCTGTTCGAGGGAACTTCCGAAACGATTGATGCGGACTTTTATTGAATCATCCGGGCTCTCAAATCGCTGTGTCTGCACGCTCCAGAAGCCGGTAATTGTAAGCGGTTCCTCCAATAAATAGCTCCGGTAACGAAGAAACATGTCGTTTCGAATTGTTCTTCTCTCCGCATCGGGGTCTTTGACCGCAGCGCCGAGTCGCAGGTAAATCGACTCGTACGGCTCACCAGGAACGGGCAATACACCGGCGTGCGCACCAATGGTTCGCCGGTTATACAACTCGAAAAATTCAAGACTCCAAGTGGGCCGCTGAACTCGAACGCGTGCACTCAGCTGCCGCATGGATCGGAGCCGACTCCCTGGATATTCGCCCGTGTGTGTTGCACCGCTGTAACCTGCCAGCAACTGAATACGATGATCTTTTCCCCCGAAGCGGACTCGGCGGTTCTGAACATGAACGGCATCGATAGAACTGAGGCCATCGTTACTGGAACGGTACCTGAAATCTGTCAGTGGTTGAGGCAACGCGTAACTTTCCGTGATAGCGTGAATACGCCCGGGAGCACCCGCGGCCGAGTGAGAGAGTTGAATGCTGCTGATGAGTGTATACGGAAGGAGATCGTAGCGTGGCCGGCCAGAAACCAGATCATCAAAAGGTAATCCGTCCAGACTCAACGCCACGCGATTGGGATCGTTGCCCTCCGGACTGATGTTGTCCGGCCATCCTTGCACTCCGAAGTAATATTGGAAAATACCAGCTTCGCTACCAAGAAGTGCCGGCAGGTGCAGTTCCGCGCGCAGGGTTGGTCGCCCGAAAGAAAAATCCGAAATCCCGGCGCGACGCCAGAATCCGGGTACCTTGTCAGGACGTGCAATCGTGCGCGCCGAGTCGGACGCACGGAACGAAGAGTCGGGCTGCTGAGCTCTTGCCGACGGGGCTAACCCGAGTATTCCCGCAGAAGCCAGTATTCCTGCAAGAGCCAGTATTCCCGTGAGCAGGGATAAAAGCCTCTCTCGCGGTAATTTGTAAAATGGGCTATTCAGGAAACAGACCAAAAAGGCGGCTCTCGATTCGACCAATGATTTCCATTTTGTGTTCAGGCACGTTTACGAAATCGAGTTCATCCACGTCGATAATAATTTTAGGACCAAGCGAATAACGGTCCACCCAGGATTCGTAATGTCTGTTGAGGCGATCGAGATACTCGATTCGAATGGTCGATTCAAAATCTCGACCTCTTGACTGAATATGTCCAACCAGAGTCGGGACCGAAGCTCGCAGGTACACAAGCAGATGCGGCGCCTGCAGGTAAGACGTCATGATCTTGAATAAATCGGTGTAATTGCTGAAATCCCGGTTGGACATCAGGCCCATTTCATGCAGGTTTTTGGCAAAAATTTCAGCGTCCTCATAAATAGATCGATCCTGCACGATGCTATGAGGGGAGTCTTCGATCCGGCGTTGATGATCGAACCGGCTTGACAGAAAAAATATCTGCAAATTGAATGACCAACGATGCATATCCTCATAAAAATCGATCAGATACGGGTTGTCATCAACTCGTTCATAAAATGCTTCCCATTTAAAATAATCGGAAAGAATTCGCGTCAACGAACTTTTTCCAGCTCCGATATTGCCTGCGACCGCGACATATTTTTTGTTATTTGCGCGCACGTTTATGGAAGAAAGACAAAATGGATACAGCACGACTGAGTGTCTTTGAAAATACCAAACAGGAACACATAATCCTTGTCGGATGCAACCAAAGCCAGGGGTGGTGGGTTCGACGGCCCCGGAACACTTTTTTTGCGACCTTCTCGTGCAGGAGGCCCGATTATTTTTCAGGTATTTCTGTTTTGAAGCTATTTTGATTCATGGCTGATCCCAACGCGACTTACACTTCGAAAAAGTCTACCTACGACCCTGATCTGATTGAGGGGAAATGGTATCGATACTGGGAAGAAAACGGCTTTTTCCGCTCTGATGCAGCGTCAGAGAAGCCGTCACATGTGATTGCCATGCCTCCACCCAATGTGACGGGTCGGTTGCACATGGGACACGCTCTGCAGGATACGATTCAGGATGCTCTCACACGGATCCGGCGAATGCAGGGATGCGAAGTACTCTGGATTCCGGGGATGGACCATGCTGGAATCGCTACACAGAACGTGGTGGAAAAATCCCTGAAGGAATCGACCGGGAAAAGCCGGCACGATTTCGGTCGGGAGAAATTCGTGTCCAAAGTCTGGGACTGGAAAGAGGAATATGGTGGAATCATCCTGCAGCAGAAACGTCGCCTTGGTGACTCGGCTGACTGGTCAAAAGAGCGATTCACGATGGATGAGGGTTTTTCCAGAGCGGTGCAGGAGGTCTTTGTCCGTCTTTACAATGACGGGCTTGTCTATCGTGGTGAGTACCTGATCAATTGGTGTCCCATCGATCAGACGGCGCTTTCGGAAGAAGAAGTGGACAACGTAGAACGAGACGGACACCTCTGGTACATCCGTTATCCGTTCAGTTCAGGAGATGGTCACATGATCATTGCTACGACCCGACCGGAGACCCTGTTCGGAGACACGGCGGTTGCGGTGCACCCGGACGACGATCGATACGCCCATCTTGTCGGCAAAATGCTTCGGCTGCCTCTTACGGACCGCGAGATACCCATTATAGCCGACGAATATGTGCGCCCTGATTTTGGCGCCGGCGCACTGAAAGTGACACCGGCGCACGATAAAAATGATATCGTGATAGGCCGAAAACACGGACTCGAAATCATCAACATCATGAACCTGAACGGGACGCTGAATGAAGAGGGGTTGGCGTACGCAGGTCTCGACAGATTCGTGGCCAGAAAAAAAATAGTCGCAGACCTGAAAGAACAGGGGTTGCTGGAGCGAGTCGAGGATTATCGCTCAAGTGTTCCTGTTTCCAGCCGGTCGAAGGCCATCATCGAACCTCTCATATCCAGACAGTGGTTCGTAAAAATGAAACCCCTTGCTGATCCCGCTCTTGAGGTCGTTCGCAGTGGAGAGGTTACATTTTATCCGAAACGCTGGGAGAACGAATACTTTCGCTGGATGGAAAATATCCGCGACTGGACGATATCCAGGCAGCTCTGGTGGGGTCACCGGATCCCCGTCTGGTATCATACAACTGCGGATGGAGAGATCGATGAAGAGAGACCATTTGTAGTCTCCATTGATCAGCCGGAGGAGGGAATGGTACAGGACGAGGATGTCCTGGATACGTGGTTCTCAAGCTGGCTCTGGCCTTTTGCCACACTCGGGTGGCCCGATAAAACAGATGATCTCGCGAAGTTCTATCCGGGATCGGTGTTGGTTTCCGGGTACGACATCCTGTTTTTCTGGATCGCGCGTATGGTAATGGCAGGTCTTTATTTCACGGGTAAGGCGCCGTTCAAAGACATCCTTATCACCGGCATGATAAAGGATGAGCAGGGTCGCTGGATGTCCAAGAGCTTGGGAAACGGGATCGATCCACTGGAGATGATCGATGAATATGGGGCGGACGCCGTTCGATTCAGCCTGACCGTTCTTTGCGCTCAGGGTCAGGATATTAAGCTGGATCCCACGAAATTTGAGATGGGACGCAATTTCGCCAATAAGATCTGGAATGCGTTCAACGTATTCGGGCAGTTCATGGAAGAGGGACGAGATTATTCGTCTGAGCGCGAATTTGATGAGCTGGAACTAGTCGAACAGTGGATGCTGACCAGATTGAATCAGACCATTGTGGAAATCGACGAGGATATCAGTCGATATCGCCTCAATGATGCACTTTCGAAAATATATACCCTGTTCTGGGGAGATTTTTGTGACTGGTATCTGGAGCTGATCAAGCCTCCGTATGGAGAGCGGATGAGTGACGATAAGATCGCACTGGCCGTCGATATTTTTGAATCCCTTCTTCAGTTGTTACACCCGTTCATGCCCTTTATCACCGAAGAATTGTGGTGGAAAGTTCGCCCGCGCGCAGCAAAGGAAGCCTGTATTATTTCGGCCTGGCCAGAAGTGCAAGAAGGTCAGAGTTCGAAGATGGCAGGTTCGACATTTTCGTTGATTCAAGAAATGATTTCCGGGATTCGCAATGTCAGGAGTCAATATAACGTGCCGCCAGGAAAGACCATCGCGGCCACAATCAGTCTGGGAGAAGACGAGAGAGAGCTCGAAAAGGCGCTTTCCACAAATGCCGCATATTTCGAGAAATTGTGCAGGGTCGGAGATCTGACTGTCGACAGCGAGGCAGATAGGCCACCGGCGAGCGCGTCGTTCGTTGTCGGCAGAAATGAAGTCTATGTGCCTCTCGTTGATATGATTGATCTGGATGTTGAGCGAGGAAGGATCCAGAAAGAGATTGATCAGAAAATAAAATTCCGGACCGGTCTGATGCGAAAGCTCGAAAACGAGCAATTTCTTTCCCGGGCACCTGGAAAAGTCGTGGCTGCAGAGCGTGAAAAGGTTGAACAGGTAAAGGAGGAACTTTCGCGTCTGAAAACAAGCCTCGATGAGCTTGACGAACCGGCATGATCAGAACGCGGTCCAGCCCGTCCGGGTTTTTCATGGTCATGGCGATGGTCATGTCCTTGCTCGTGGGGACACTTGTTTCGGCGTGTTCGGATAACCAGGTCCCGGATACCGATCGACTGAATGTTCAGGATTTACACCTGCGTATTCATCCTGGTGGCGCTCGAATTATTACTGGCCGCCTCGTAAATCTGTCGAGTGATCCGGTTACGGTCGCCCAGATTCAAATTACCCTCTTCGATGCCGATAACCTGCCGATATCGAGGATGTCCGTTGTATTGCACAACATTTTGCCAGGTGACGGAGTTCTGTTCCGAGAGCCCGTTGACTCGGACGAAGACATACGCGGGGCAAGGGTGAAAAAAATTCTTGTACTCTGACGCGCACAAAACGAACGATTACTGAAGAGGTGCTTGTCTGAAAGTTAAAAACCATTACATTGGTGGATAAACATCGCGATAGAAACCGGTCACAATCATGTTATCCCGCCGTCAATTTTTCGGGGCCGTTGGTCGGCCTGCTGCAGTCTCGGTCGTAGCTGCGAGCTTCAACCCGCTTGTTCTTCCTGATATTTTCAATGCGCTGTCCAATCATCTTGGATCCCCGGAAGAGGTCGCCGGCGACGAGGAATTCTGGTTTCAGATTCAGCAAGCGTTTACGGTGGATCGTTCGCTGGTGAATCTCAATAATGGAGGCGTGAGCCCCGCACCGGGTATGGTTCAGGAAGCCATGAAGCGCCACCTGGACTATTCCAATGAGGCACCGGTATATACAATGTGGCAAATTCTTGAGCCACAGATTGAGGGCGTGCGTCAGAGGCTGGCACTTGCTTTCGGGGTAGATGCGGAAGAAATCGCCATCACGCGAAATGCCTCTGAAGGACTTCAGATATGCCAGCTCGGATTTGATCTTGAAGCGGGAGACGAAGTCCTTACGACTACGCACGACTATGGCCGGATGATTACCACATTCCGGCAGAGAGAGCGCCGGGAAGGCATCGTCATGAAGCAGTTTTCATTACCGGTCCCGATCGAAGACAAAAAAGAAGTAGTACGGTTGTTTGAGGAAAATATCTCGCCCCGTACGAAAATGATCCTGATGTGTCATATAGTCAATATCACGGGCCAGATTCTTCCCGTAAAAGAGGTCGTTCAGATGGCCCGAGGGTACGGAATCCCCGTCATTGTGGACGGTGCACACTCTTTTGCACAGTGGGATTTCACGCATGCCGATCTGGACTGTGATTTCTATGCTACAAGCCTTCACAAGTGGCTTTTTGCGCCCCACGGAACAGGTATGTTATATGTGCGAAGAGACAGAATCAAAGACCTGTGGCCGATGATGGCGGCGTCCGAAAAGCAGGACGATGACATCCGTAAATTTGAAGAAATCGGTACACATCCCGCGGCGAATCATCTGGCCATTTCAGAAGCTCTTACGTTTCATGAGGGCATTGGACCGGCCAGAAAAGGAGCACGTCTTCGGTATCTCCTGAATTACTGGGCGGCGCCGTTGCTTGAGGACGAACGGGTCGTATTACATACCAGTCAGAATCCGGAATTCGGTTGCGGCATCGGTGTGGTTCAGATCAAAGGAATTGATTCTGGAGCAATCGGGAGTTTTATGTGGGATACCCACCGCATTATTATCACTCCGATAAAACACGCAGAGTTTGAGGGCTGTCGGATCACTCCGAATGTATACACGACGTTGGACGAATTGGACCGATTCATCGATGCGATGCAGTTTTTGTTGGATAACGGATTACCGGAGAAATATCTCTGATTGGAACATAAAAGAGAGATACAGGCAGACATCGTGATCATAGGTGGCGGTCTCATCGGGTGTGCGACGGCCTGTGCACTGGCTCGGGATTCGCGTTTTGACCGGATCGTCGTGCTTGAAAAAGAGACAGAGATCGGTGTGCACCAGTCCGGACGTAACTCGGGTGTAATTCACTCCGGTATCTTTTACAGCCCCGGATCACAGAAAGCCGAGAACTGTCGCGTGGGGAGAGCGAAACTGATCAATTTTTGCGAGGAAGAAGGCATTGACTATGATCTTTGCGGGAAGGTGATCGTCGCGACCCGTGAGTCTGAAATACCGATACTTCACGAGATTCACGAACGAGGGATTTCAAACGGTGTAGAGAATCATCTACTCAGTGCAGCTCAGCTTCGCGAGCGCGAGCCGTATGCCACCGGGCTCAAGGCATTGTTCGTGCCCTCTGCCGGAATTGTTGATTTCAGGAGTGTCTGCAGGCGTCTTGCCGAGCGAGTCGAGGATGCCGGTCATGATGTGATTCGGGGCGCAGAGGTGCAGCAAATCAACGAGGGGCCTGAAGCCATATCCGTTGAGACGACGGATACCAGAATTATTGCCCGAATCGCTGTCAACTGCTCAGGATTATACACAGATCGCATTGCCCGATTGGCTGGTCAGTATGTCGATTTTCAGATTATACCTTTTAGAGGCGTGTATTACGAACTGATACCTGAGGCTCGGAAGTACTGTAGGAATCTCATTTATCCGGTTCCTGATCCCGCTTTCCCATTCCTTGGGATCCACTTTACAAGAACCCTCAGCGGAAGGATAGAGTGTGGTCCGAACGCGGTTCTGGCCGCCGGACGCGAAGCATATGAATTGCGTAATACGTCGTGGTCAGATATGCGAGAAATACTGGGCTTTCCGGGATTCCGGGAGCTTGCAAGAAAACACTGGCGAAAGGGCCTGTTGGAAATGATCCGAACGATTTCCACCCGCGAATTTGTTCGGGCGTTGCAGCATTTGATTCCTGTGGTGCAGCAGAAGCATGTATTCCGTACCCGTTCAGGAATCAGAGCACAGGCAGTTGATTCGGACGGTAACCTGATCGAAGACTTTCTGATTAAAGAGTCTGAAAGGATGATCAGTGTATGTAACGCTCCTTCGCCGGCGGCTACGGCATGTCTGCGAATTGGCGAAAAGATTGCCGAGCGCGTGAGAAGACGAATTGGATAAAGATTATCCGTAACGACATCTCAGTGTCCGACACGGAACAACGATATTTCAGATGACCAGACGCGGTGAGAGAATAGACTATGGCATGGATAGACGTTATTGACGAAGCCGAAGCAGACGGCGAGTTGAAATCTGTGTTTGAATCGATTTTAAAAACTCGCGGGAAAATGTCCAACATTGTCAGAGTCCAGAGCCTCAACGCCCGAGCGTTAAAGGCCCATATGGATCTCTATGCGCACACGCTCTATGGTAAAATGTCGCTTCGCCGTGCGGATCGAGAACTGATCGGTGTCGTGGTTTCGGTGGCCAATCAATGCTCGTACTGTATCCACCACCACGCCCAGGCGTTGAACGCATTCTGGAAAGACAGCGACCGGGTCGCTGTTATTCTGGATGATTATCGAAATGCAGAATTGAGTGATGCCCGGATGGCCCTCTGCACCTTCGCCGTTCACTTGACATCTTCCGCATCAAAGTCGAAAGAGGCTGACGTATTGCTGCTCAGAGACGCAGGGTATTCGGACGAAGACATTTTGAATATCACTTTGATAACGGGATATTTCAATTTTGTCAACCGCATAGCTCTTGCCCTGGGCGTGGAATACAATGATTCCGAACTTAGCGGATACCGGTTCGAAGACGAGTAGGCCGGTGCAGATTAATCGCCTCTCGTCCGCTTATGCCTTTTACTCGTCGCTGCTCTCCGACTTCGCATCCAGACTCATCGGACCGGCTCCGAAATGGTGAATCAGCAGTGCTGCCCCTGCCATTGATAAGTCCTTGAAAAACATCGGAGTACCAATGGGATCACCATCAAGGAATTGTCCGCCCCAGACCAGGACTGCCGTCGATAACACGAAGAAGAACAGAACCAGTGCTCCCAATTTGGCTTTATAACCAATCAGCACACTGATGCCACCGGCCATACTGATTATGCCGGTCAGGATGACAACGGCTGTTTTTGCGGGAAGAAAGGCAGGTACCATTCCGGTCATTGCACCCGGATCCATAATGTGGTTCACGCCAAACATGATAAAGGCGGCGGAAAAAAGTACTCGTCCGATAACCGGTGCATATTGCATGGAATTCTCCTTTGACAGGTTTTACTTGTGGGTGATTGTCAGCTTGTTTCACTGTAACGTACAGACTGTCAATCGATCTAACAAACTTTGCACATGTAATTGAGCGTTTACCGGCAAATTACGGCCTGTTCAAAAGCGCCGGGTTTCCAGCATGCTGAAAGTATGTACCTGATGATCCTGAATAATTACACAGCCTGATAGTATGAATATACGCTGCATGAATCGCCACGTTTTCATGGTGGTATTACTCACCTCTATTTCGAGCTGGATGACGTTATTCTCGGCCGCACAATCACACCCGGATTTTCCTCGGGACGTCTGGCGAACAGACTGGAGTCGGCACAGTGTCCCGCTAAGCGAGATAGAGGTAAATCTACCGAAAGATCAGATTCCGGCGATAGACCATCCCCGGTTTATTTCTAACGGGGCGGCACAGAAATGGCTGAAAAAGAACGAACCCGTCGTTGCTCTTGTGATTGATGGCAGAGCACGGGCATATCCTCTGCAAATATTGATGTGGCACGAAATTGTGAACGATCTGCTTGCCGGCGTTCCTATTACAGTGACTTTCTGCCCACTCTGTTATAGTGCCCTTGCCTTTGACAGAAGAATTGGTTCACAGGAGTACCTTTTTGGAGTTTCCGGCGCGTTGAGACACTCTGACCTCATAATGTATGACCACGAAACTCATTCGTTGTGGCAGCAGCTTTCAGGAGAGGCGATCGTTGGAGAAATGACAGGATTCATTCTTCACGCGATACCTGCACAAATCATCTCATTCGAGCAGTTCCAAGACGCATACCCTGACGGCGACGTTTTGTCCCGGGACACCGGATTCACGCGTCGATACGGGACCAATCCGTACGCAGGATACGATGATGTGAACGACAGGCCGTGGATGTACAAAGGAGAGATCGATTCGCGTCTGAAGCCGATGGAAAAAGTAGTAACGCTGGCTGTCGGCGAGCATCGCAGGGCGTATCCACACAGAATCACGAAAGCACTCGGCGTGATCAATGATGAGATCGGAGGATTACCTATCGTCATTGTTCATACAAAAAACGGCGCGGTATCGGCGTTGGACAAAAGTTCAATCAGCAAATCAGCCATGATCGGATCTACCGGAGTGTTCGAGAGGACGCTGTCGGACGGTCAGATTCTGACTTTTGTAAATAGCGACAATCGCACGATCGATGACCAGACTGGTTCGGAATGGTCGATAACAGGGAAAGCCATTCATGGTCCTCTCGAAGACACACAGCTTGTACCGATCGCCCACGGAGATATATTTGCATTTGCCTGGCTGGTCATTGAGCCGGATACTGAGATCTACGAAGACAAATAAATCGTCGCCAAGTTCTGGTCGGGCTCGTCAAGAACTGTTCTCGGGGCCTGGGCCGGTTCTGAATACCTGGCGCGACGTGCAGGACCTGCAGATGTTGTTCGTAGAGACGTTCAGTTCATCCCGAAACGTTATGGACTGATCTGAATTGAGTATTTCCGACAATGAATTCTTTCGAATAGTACCGTACGGTTTATGAAACGGGCACGGTCTGACTTTTCCTGTTGCCTCTATCACGACCGAGTGCCACGGCGCATTGCATTGCTTGGCATTGCCATCGTCAAGGCCTGCGGCATATTCCAACAGCTCGACCAGATCATCAAGAGCCGACTCACCACCGCGAATAAAGTCCGACTCCAGCTGTTCTCTGTATTTCCCTCGAACTGTGTCGACCACGTTTCTCAGTATCATGACGTCGACAAGTCTCAGACGCGTCGTTTCAACGCGTTCCCGGGTCCACCCCTGTGCACGATTATATGCTGTGGAATCGGTATCGACTGCGTGGAATGAAATCCCGTCCAGATCCATTTCCAATGCCAACTCAATCATGTCGGCGAAGTACCCATAATTGATTCGCTGAAGAACGGATTGCGCAAATATTTGCTGGTCCTGGTTGATGGATCTGAGGGCCTTCACTCCCTCGGCCATCCGTTCAAAGGCCCGAGAGACATCTCTTATTCTATCGTGAGTAGCTGCGTCCCCGTCTATGGGAATTACAACCTCGTCACACCACGTCACAATTTCCTCGGCATGCTGGTCCAGCAAAAGTCCGGATGACAGGAGCGTGATCTTGATATCAATCTCTTTAAACATCTTGCAGATTTGCCACAGATTGCCGTGCATCAATGGTTCACCGCCGGTCAAAACCACGGATCGAACTTCAAGATCGATAAAGTCCTGGCGGTGTTTCGATATCAACCTGGCTGAAATTTCGTCGAGTTCTCGGTTTGCCCGCCAGATGTCGCACATGACACACCGACAATCACATCGGCTGTGAGGCATCAGAGTGACAGATTCGAGCGAGTGTACGCGACCATTCGCGGGTACGGCAGTCGTGGTTCGGTTATGTGATTCAGCAATCAGTGCGCATCCTCCTGATTCATTGATTCAGTTTCCACTCTCGCCGGCAGTCGCGTTGTTTGGAATCTGAAATGAGAGGACGGACAGGGTATTGCAGTAGTCTTCGGTTTCGGCGCAGAGCAGGATGATCTTTAGCGAGAAGAGCATTTTTTCAAACTACGAACCCAGGCTGTTGCAGCTTGTCAGGCCAACTTAATTCAAGGGTCCGGTGTGCGACTCCCGCATCGCTACATTATCTTGTCAGCAAGCCCTCAGGCCGAACATGGGACGAAGTTGAAGGAGATTACGAACAACCAGGGGATTATCGACGCTGCCATTGCCGGAGGTGTCGTTTCAAATGAAGGACGACCGACCATTATCTGCGTGGTCGGTCGATCTGGTAGCGGGAAAAGTACTTTTATCAGCGACAAAATAGGAAAGGAATTCATTCGTCTGGATGCCGGTCTTCTGTTCTTCGAGGTCGGAGGAGAAAAGGCCTCTGAATTCCCTGATTCGTTGGAAGACGACGTCAACGAAGCAGGTAGCGCGATTGCCAGGGAGTCTCTGGCTCAAAAGTTTGATCTGGTGATCGAATTCAGCGGAGCCGATACCGTGCGGATGCAAATGTTGATGAGGGCCCTCGCTGATATTGGATACGAGGTCGAAATAAAATATGTCAAAGTAGACCTGCCACAAGCCAGCATCTGGAATGCAGATCGCGAAAATAATTCTGTTCCTGCTCAGGAGACGGATGATTATCATTTCGAGTGGTTGATAGAAGGCATCAACAGTCTGCACAGTGATGTGGATTCGTCCTCCCGCGAAAGAAACAGTAGAACCAGGTCGATATTGCGTCGGAATCTGATTGCATCCATTTTCGGTGGACTCAAAAGTAAAACGAATAATCCACACTCATCGGAGGCAGCACAATTGATCATGGAGCAGTTCCTTGAGTTTTCCGCCGGTGACGATTCATTGATTCGGAGCGCGGCGAACATGCCGACAAAAAAATCCATTGTTCTCAGCGCATTTGAATTACTCATGGCGCGGGCGAGGACGAGCGAAAAACCCACCGTTCGAGATGATGTATCCGCGCTTGGAAGCAATTATCGAAGTGTATTCGATTATCAGGATATCGAATCGTTTGATGTAAAGCTGATTGACGAGTTGGGCGATCAACCGTCTGAACGCGACATCGCCATTCGGTTGACAAAAGAAGATCTGACGTCCGTTCAGGAAGAGGATCTTGAGCTCATTCGCATGAATCGAAAGCGACTCGTTCAGAAGTATACTAAGCGGGCTGAGCTGGAATACATGGAACGAACGCGCAGTATCGAGGAGAGTAGATCGTTAACGGGTCACGAATCGGGGCAGGTCGCCAAGTCGTGACAGCGCCGTTCTGCGAGGGCAAGACAACCGGCGTTATCGGGCAAGAATTGGCAAATTGGATGCTCCGCGCATCCCGGATTGATTACAACTGATTCTCCAGCTTGATTTTTAGAGGATTTGGCCGAATATAAGAGAATCTGTCAAAATGGATACCTGGTTGGCCGGCAGGGCCGGGTACCGCTTTCGGTCAACTGATTCAGACTATGCGTCAATCATTGTCGTTCGCACATGTTGCACTTTTTATGATCGCTTCCGGTTTTATCGCCAGGAGTGTTTTGTGCCAGGGACTGCGTTCACTGGATCCGGCGAAGAATATTTCCCAGTATGTGCTGGAGACCTGGTCAGAAGATGAAGGTCTTCCACAGACTTCCGTGTCTTCGATCGTAAGCACCTCCGACGGTTATCTGTGGGCGGGCACGCAGGAAGGGCTCGTCCGATATAACGGGATTGATTTCCAGGTATTTGACAAGGGTACTTCTTCCGCGTTTTCAGAAGACCACATTGTCAAGACCATGCTGGTCGACTCGAAACAGAGGCTGTGGATTGGGCTCGGCCAGGGGTTGATTCTATACGAGGCATCCTCTTTTCGCAATATCAGGTTGCCCGATGGTCAGACCGTGAAGTCTGTGACGTCCATTATTGAAGGCGAAGGCGGCACGATTCACATTGCCACTGAGTCTGAAGGAATTTATTATGTAGACGGGTTAGTCCTGCGAAAAGACGAGTTTCTGTCCGGTATACAGAGTGGATACGTTTCATCGCTGCTTTCTGATCCTGCAGGAGGATTCTGGCTCGGTACAGAAGAAGCACTGTTTCGAGTGATAAATAAGCAGGTGAAAAAATTTACCGAAAGCGATGGAATCCCTGGTAGCGCGGGTAATCTCGTGAATACTCTCTACAGAGACCGCCAGGGTACTGTTTGGATAGGCGCATCGGGTGGCGCAGCTGTGATGACTGCGAATCAGAAGTTGATGCCACCGGACATCAATCTTGGTGATGCTGATATCAGAACATTTCTGGAAGATGCATCAGGAACTCTCTGGATAGGAACCGCTGCCAGAGGATTATTGCGTGCCACAGCCACAGGCCTTGATGAATTTACGGCCGACGGCGAACTGTCCGAGCAGGCCATCATTTCGTTCCACGTGGACCAGGAGGGCAGTCTCTGGATCGGGACGGATGGAGGCGGACTGAGCCGACTCAGGGCAGCCAAATTCACCACGTTCACAAAAAATGAAGGGCTTCTCAGCAATGTGGTCTACACCGTATTCGAGGATGCCGATGAGGGCATCTGGATCGGAACGGAAGGTGGTGGTCTGACGCATCTTTACAAAGGACAGACTACAACGTATACCACAAAAAATGGATTGGCAGGAGATTTTGTGTCCAGTGTCGCCGGTCAGGCGGACGGTACGATATGGGTTGGCATGTATGGTACGGGCTTGGACAGGATTCAAAACGGCACGATCACCCATTTTGGTGTGAACGATGGATTACCCGGTGACGAGGTAACCGTACTGTACGTTGACGACATGGATCAGCTCTGGATCGGTACGAACTCCGGCATAGCCCATTTTGACGACGGGACGTTCACAACAACTTCCGAAAAGGACGGTCTGATAGACAATTTCATTACCGCAATCAAGGAAGACCACGAAGGCTCGCTCTGGATTGGCACGTATGCGAATGGTCTGAGCAGGATCACAGATGACGGTATACATAACTATACGGTTGAAAACGGTCTTCCGAACGATCAGGTTTTTTCATTTCTCATGGATGACGATGATGTAGTTTGGATTGGCACATACGGGGGTGGTATCGCACGATATAAAGACGGAGCGTTTTTTACGATATCCATGAGGGACGGACTGTTCAACGACTACATCTATAAGATTCTGGAGTCTGATGATGGTATGTTGTGGATGACATGTAATAAGGGAATATTCAGAGTCCACAAGGACATGCTGAATGATTTTGCTGATGGTCGAATCGGAAGGATTACGTCGGAGGTATTCAACCGCGACGATGGTTTGAAGGGTAATGAAATGAACGGTGGATTTCAGCCGGCCGGGTGGAAGGGAGCAGATGGCCGACTCTGGTTTCCCTCCATGCGTGGTGTCGCCATGATCAACCCGACAGACATTCGACTGAATGAAACCATTCCGCAAGTCCATATCGAGTCATTCAGTGTTGATGGGAAGGTTTTTTCCGGCATAATTGCTACGTTTTCTTCAGCTGTGGAAAAAATTGAATTTAAATTCGCCTCGCTGAGTTTTGAGTCTCCCGGCAGGAATCTGTATGATCACAGACTGCTCGGGTACATGGACACATGGGAACGGGCTTCAGGTCAATCGGCTACGTATACCAATCTCGATCCGGGCACGTATGAGTTTCAGGTCAGAGCGAGTAATAATGATGGCCTCTGGAATAACGTAGGTGATTCCCTGACGTTTCAGCTGCGCCCGCGCTTTTTTGAAACGATCTGGTTCATCTTATTGTGTATTTTTGTTGTGGTCGCACTCGCCGTTTTTTTATATCGTTTCAGGATTTCCCAACTGAATCAGCGGCAGGCAGAATTGGAGCGGGAAAGAGACAAGGCCCGAGCGGCCAACCGTTTTACATCCGTAATTCTTGATAATCTGAATCACGAATTCAGGACTCCGCTTACCGTCATTCTGGGGTGTACGGACATCCTGTTGTCGGAATTGTCCGGGGCAGAAATTGATTTTGCCGCTGACATAAAAAGCCACGGCAATCGACTCTTGAATACACTGGATTCTTTACTGGAACTGGCACGGATTCAAAAAGACAATGTAAATATCGAGTGGGAGGAGGTAGATATTTCGGAAATCGTATCGGACCTGGTCATTATGAATCAGACAATGGCAAAGGAAAAGGAGATCGTCCTGTCTCTTGCTGTCTCAGAAGATGTTACACCGGTGTTGCTTCAAAAAAGTTGTGTTGAGTACGCAATCCGCGCTGTCATGGAGAACGCGCTGAAATTTACGGAAGACGGAAGCGTACGGATTTCTGTTTGCCGGGAGTCTGACAATATTGTTGTTCGTATGGCCGATACTGGAATGGGTATTTCCCGGTCTGATTTCGAGCTGATTTTTGAACCATTCAAGCAGGCGTCTGAGGGTCTGGACCGAAAGTATGAAGGGGCCGGGGTCGGACTGACCGTCGCACGACAGCTGGTTCAATCCATGCAGGGGACACTTGAACTCGAATCGAGCGGCGTTGATGGTTCAACGTTCGTCCTGTGTTTTCCGACCACAATAAAACGAGGCCTGCAGCAGAATCGTCTTGTGATTGGCGAGAAACCCCATGTTCCTCAAGTAGACCGATCACCTATAATATCGCATGCTTCCAGACTGAAGATAAGACTCAGATCTGACGAGTCGACCTCCGATTCCGGATCGAACACAGATGCTTCCTGAACCGGAGGATCATGCTACGTCACGTCGGACAATCCGATAGATTGTCGTTTTTCCCGAAAACGAAAAAAACCCCTGTAAATCAACGACTTACAGGGGCCCAGAGTGCCCAGGTACGGAATCAAACAGAGGCTTTGTGAGATGGCGACCATTAAACTGATTCTGCGAGACGACAAGAAGTCGAAGGATGGCTCATCTCCCATTTACCTGCGAATCACTGAAAACAGAAAATCGCGATACCTCTCCACAAGTATACGAGTTTCCGCTGGCGACTGGAACGAAGCGCGGCAGGAAATTAGGAAGTCCAACCCGAACCATGTCGTTTGGAATGACGAATTGACGAGATTTAGAACGACGGCCTCGACTGCGGCCATAGAGGTCCGGCGTCGCACACGGGGAAAAGGATCGGCTGCATCTGTGAAGCGAGAGTTGCTCGGAAAAGGAGGCGGATCTGTCCTTGCATACGCAAAGGTCTATGCAGATCGTCAGGCAGATACCGATCTGGAGTTGACCCGCTACGGTGGACTATCTTTCACTTGTAAACCAAGAGATAGTCATGCCAAGAACAAGACCAGCTTACCCTCCAGAATTCAAAGCTCAAATTGTTGAACTCGCCCGTTCGGGTCGATCCTTTTCAGCATTGGCCCGAGAGTTTGAACCGTCATTGGAATCGATTCGGAACTGGGTTAGACAAGCCGACCTCGATGAGGGCATTCGCCAGGACGGACTCACGTCTTCTGAGAGAGACGAGGTTCGGGAATTACGTAAAGAAAACCGTCGGCTAAAACAGGAGCGTGACATCCTTGCAAAGGCCGCCGCCTGGTTCGCACGGGAGACAGGTACCATTCCACCCATGAATTGATACGTGCGTACCAGGCCAAATATTCTATTACCATAATGTGCCGAGTACTGGAAGTCTCCACCAGCGGATATTATGCATGGCTGAAGCGAGGCCCATCCCCGAGATCGATTGAAGACCGAATCCTGACCGAGATGATGAAAACGTATCAACCAAGCATCATATGAAACGTATGGAGCCCCGCGCATCCATGCAGATCTAAAAGATGCCGGTATTCGTATTGGTCGCAAGCGGGTGGCCCGTCTGATTTGCGAAGCAGGATTAAGGGGCGTTAGCCGTCGTCGTTTTATCAAAACCACCAAAAGGGATAAACGAGCTCGGGCGGCCAGTGACCTCGTCGAACGCAATTTCACGGCGACTCGGTCTGACGAGCTGTAGGTCGCCGACACGACCTTCCAATTCGCGAACCCGGATCCGATCTTTGCGGTTGGAAGCGGACCACGGGCGTGCATTGATGGAGGGCACGGCAATTTCCACACGATCGAAGGCCGCTACCGCCACTTTGCGGACCTGGCGCGAGGTGATGGCTTTGAAGTGTCCGGATTGGAGGCAGAGTTCCCGGCTGAAACGATCGCAGACTGCGGCATTCTTGTGATCGCAAACCCACTGGCTGAAGACACGAGAGACCCTGCGTGCCTCCCACAGCGGTCGGCGTTCTCAACCGATGAGATCGATACGCTCGTCGGGCGGGTACGGGATTGTGGCGGACTTTTCTTGATCGTCGCCCATGCTGGCCCGGGGCCGCTCGCGATCTCGCATCTCTTTTTGGGATTATGACGCTGAATTGTTTTGCTGGGGTGGGGAACCGTGCATCCCACCCCATTCGGTGATTCCGGGGATGGTACCCGAGTCCGCGTGGCGTTCATTCGGCAAACTGCCGGGATTTCCATTCGAGATGGTTCAGCTCGCCCTGGAGAACGGCGGCCGTGTGGCTCCAAGGCCGGCGCGCCACAGTTCAGCCAAGGTCGCTGGTGGTCTTGGGAGAGGCCGCGGCGTGCACGGCGCCCTGAAATAACTGAGCGAGTGTCCCAGGGAAGAAAGAGACCGGTGCGTCCCAACACGCGAATGCTGCTGATACGGTAGTGATCCCTGGGCGATTGATGAGGATCTGGCGGATCATCTGGAAACTATAGGAGAGGCCCTCAGCTCTTATCTCAAGTCATGCAACCATCTCAACTTCATACCTCCTGGGCTCCGTAGTCGTCGTGGACGCCGAAGAGGATCATCTTCCTACTCGCAATTCAGAGCCTCGACCGGATTCGCTAAAGCAGCCTTGATGGCTTGATAACTGACCGTCAACAAGGCCATGGCAAAAGACGACACTCCGGTCAGAATAAAAATCGCGACCTGCAGATCCTGTCGATACGCGAAGCTCTGCAGCCAATTGTTCGCTGCATAATATGCGACTGGCCACGCCAGAACATTGGCGACGGCAATCAGGAGAAGAAACTCCTTGCACAGCAGAAACGAAATACCCGTTGGCGAGGCCCCAAGTACTTTTCGGATACTGATTTCCTTGCGTCTCTGTTCGGCCGTGAAGGCGGCTAGGCCGATGAGTCCAAGACAGGCGATCAGGACGGCAATGAGAGAAAAATATCCGAGTAAGCTGCTCATCCGCTCCTCGGACCGATACATCCGTTCGAAGGCTTCATCCAGAAAACTGAACTCGAACGGGAAGGACGGAATGACACGATTCCACGTGGCCTCCATCGCTGCGATCGAAGCGGTAATGTCAGACGGATCAAGACGAAGAATGGCAAACTGGAGGCGTTCAGGTACCGCCATCAGGGCGAGCGGTTCTATTCCAACGCGGAGCGAGTTGTAATGAAAATCTTCCATAACGCCGATGATCGGTCCAGTCACACCCAGTAATGAAAACTCTTCTCCGATCACCGAATCCATATTCATCAGATCGGCTGTCGACTGATTGACGATAAAGGCACCTACGGAATCCATTGAGACGTCTGACGGATAGGCTTTAGAGAAGTCACGACCTTCGGCCATCACTATGCCCAGGCTTTCCGTGTAATCGAAGTCGACGTAGCCGAAGCCGATCAAAACGGTCTGGTCGGGGTCTTTTCCTGCCCAGTCAGACCCACCAGAACTACTACCAATATTTGTCGGGCTGAAGTCGGCTGCGGTAACCGCGCGGATTGTCGGTTCATTGAGCCATTCAGATTTCAGGGTCTGGTAGTAATTGCGTACTTCACTCCTCATCCGGATGGTCACCAGGTGATCCTGATCATAACCAAGATCTTTGTCTTTCATGTAGTTCAGTTGCTGATAAACGATTCCTGTCCCGATGATGAGGAAGATGGACAGGCCGAACTGAACCACGACCAGAATTCTTCTGAATGCCGCGTTCCCGGCTCCTTTCGTGGCTCCGCCCTTCAGAATATCCGACGGTCGAAACGAGGATAGATAGATGGCCGGGTAGCTGCCTGCAATGATGCCTGTGAAAAGCGTGATGGCAATGGCTCCCAGAAGGAATTGCACTTGAAAGAGGGAATCCAGCCCCAGTTCTTTCCCGGTCAGTGCGTTGGATGGGCCGAGCAGCAGGGCGATGAGGGTGATGGCGAATAGAAGCGCGATGAATGAAAGAAAAACCGTTTCGCTCAGGAATTGACGAGCGATCGCAGATCTTCCCGCGCCCGCCGTCTTGCGCAAACCGATCTCCTTGGCTCGTCTGGCTGATCGGGCTGTTGAGAGATTCATGAAGTTGATACAGGCGATCAAGAGCACAAACAACGCGATCGCCGAAAACACGTAGATGTATTTGATATTGCCCATCGGACGCCCGTATCCGAAGTAGCCCTTCAGGTGGATGTCGGTCAGCGGCATCGCCATGAATTGTGTTAAACTTTCCTCTCCCTCCCTGTTGGCATTGATCACGGCCGTCAGTTTCTCATTGATGGAACTGAGCACGACCAACGGATGGAGTTGGACGAAGGTATAAATGGAATTATTTCCCCAGATGTCCTGGTACTGACCAGTGACTTTGAGGAATTCGAAGGGCACCAGCATGTCGAATTCGAACCATGAATTCGACGGTACGTTTTCAATCACTCCGGTCACCGTCATCACATGTTCGTTGTCAAGTGAGACGGTTTTCCCTATCGGGCTCTCGTTGGAGAAATACTTCAGCGCCATCTCCTGTGAAAGAACGATCGAATTCGGGTTATTAAAAGCAGATTCGGAATCTCCTTCGACGAATGGGAAAGTGAACATGTCGAATACGGATGGATCAGCCGCGAGGATGCCACCCTCGTAGAAATTCCTGTCATTCTGCCCGACAAGTCTCGTACCGACATAGGCGAAACGCGCCGCATCGACTACTTCGGGAATGTCCGACTTGAAGACCGGGCCGGGGGGGTATGGAGTGACGTTGACGTGATAGGCCTCTCCCGAATAGAACTGGTCCTGTTCGACGCGGTACAGCACATCTGCATTCGTATGATATCGGTCGAAGCTGAGTTCATCCTGGACCCAGAGTAAAATGAACATCGTGCAGGCCATTCCGACGGCTAGCCCGAAGAGGTTGATGAATGCCAATCCTCTGTATCTCGTGAGATTGCGAATCGCGATTTTCAGATAGCTGAGAAACATGTACGCCCTCCTGGCGCTGTGCCGTGATTTGACATGGGAATAGCTCGGACTACTTCGGTTAGACAGGTCCAGCGACCAAACCGTTTACACAGTGAAACGAGTTCAGCGGAGTTGTTGATACCCGTGGATCGCTAATTGTGCTGAATCCGCGACTCGATCAACCAATCCAACTCATCTGGAAATGAACATTCGATCTCTACGTCGCTGGTTTGCCGGTGTTACAGCGATTGTTGTCTTTCTCGGAACGCTCACTTCCTGCTCCGTCGATGTGGACCAGACGGTACACGGGACGAAGCCAACCGCGGACCCTATCGCCAGTTTTGATGAGCTCTTCGTTGACCGGAGTTGACCCGTTTCAATGAGGAGGTCGAAGAACTTCCATGGATCTCCTTTGCGCGATCGGTTCCATAAAGCGGTTGGTTCCATGGTTCAAGGACCTCGACTGGCTCTGGCAAATTATCATATTTGTTGTACCCCAATACATGAAAGCCCCTGTAAATCAATGACTTACAGGGGCTCAGAGTGCCCAGGACTGGAATAATACATCCGTTATTGCATGCACTCTAATTACGCAATAGACGACAGAAATGGGCGAATATGATCAAATAATGATGATGTTGAATAGTAGCGGGAGCAATTAAGTACAGGATTTGTTTGACCTATGTTGTACCTAATTAATTGTGCTCCGGACGGAGTCGAACACATCAGAGAAGCATGGCTACTATCAAACTCGTTCA